>DATHBC010000374.1:0-1581 GCA_035296345.1 Pyrinomonadaceae bacterium
AACGGCGTCGCGGACGGAAATCGCCAGCGCGCCGACGCGACCGTGCGGGCGAAGGCGCAAATCGACGCGATACGCCGCGCCTTCGCCCGCAGACAGACCGCCGACGAGCTTCACGATAAATTCCGACAGCTTGACGAAATATTCGCGATTCGTCACCGCGCCGCGCGAGCCTCGCCCCGAAGTTGCGCCTTCGGACGAATACAGAAAAAGCAAGTCGATGTCCGACGAATAATTAAGCTCGTTTGAGCCGAGCTTGCCGAGCGCGACAATCGAAAACCGAGCCGCGCGCGCTTTTCCCTTTTCGTCCGTTTCCAGCGGGATTCCGTAACGATTGTTCATTTCCTGCCGCGCCAGACCGAGCGCGTGTTCGAGAATCGCGTCCGCCAGGTGCGAGATTTCTTCCGTAATTTCGGCAATCGTGCCCAGGCGGCGAATGTCGCGCAGGTAAATCCGCATCAATTCGCGGCGGCGAAAACGCGCCAGCAAAACCGCCGGCTCAAGCTGCGAATTGGTCAGCGAAAAACGCGCCAGCGATTCGAGCAGCTCTTCCTTATCGCGATTTTTCGCTTCCGAACGCCGCCGCGCAAGCCACGAAATATACTGCGGATTCTGCAAAATCGTGGTCGCCAGAAGCGGCGAGAAAGCGACGAGCGTCAGAACATCGGATAATAATCCTTTGTTTTTTAAAAGCTTGTTTGCCTCGGCGGGCTTCTGCTCGGAAAACTGCCGAAAAAACCGCTCGGCGCTTTCGGCGTCGGGCAAATCCTTCAGAAAAATTTCGATGTTTTCGCTTTGAGTCATTCGGCGTCGCGCTGGCTGTTGAAAACGTTTCGATTATTTTGCTTTAAAATATGCGGATAGCAAAACGGCTCTGCGGAATTTTCACCGCAAGGACACGAGGAACACAAAGAGAAATCGTCCACAGATAAAGTAGGCTGCGCGGCTTGATGGACGCATATAAGAATTTGATTTGAAATCTCAAATTTGAAATAAAAAAAATCGAGCCTGATTATCTATCCGTTTTTATCCGTTTTTATCTGTGGTTGAATTTTCTTTCTTTGTGTTCCTCGTGTCCTTGCGGTGAAAATCAATCAGGCGCGGAAACGCTTCGGGCTGATGGCGTATTTTTTGATTTTATAGTTGATAATCCGCTCGGTAGTGTTCAGCATACCGGCGGCTTTGGCGCAGTTTCCGCCGGTGGTTTTCAGCGCGTCCTGAATCAAATCGCGTTCGAACGCGGTGACGGCGGATTCCAGAGTGACTTTTGTAACCGTGTCGGAAACTTCGGCGGTTTGCAGCGTCGGCGGCAGGTGATGACCGTGAATCACGTTGCCGTCGCAGACGACGACGGCGCGCTCGATGGCGTTTTCCAGCTCGCGCACGTTGCCCGGATAGTGATAAGCCGTCAGCATGTCGATGGCGGGCGTCGAGATTCTTTTGACGACTTTGCCGTGAATCTTTTCGTATTTTTCCAGAAAATGCTCGGCGAGCAGCAGGATGTCGGATTTTCGCTCGCGCAGCGGCGGCAGAAAAATCGTGAAAACGTTCAGGCGATAAAACAAATCTTCGCGAAAATTTCCG
>DATHBC010000375.1:0-1945 GCA_035296345.1 Pyrinomonadaceae bacterium
CTTTTGAATATCGGCGCGGAAGGTCAGCTTTACGTGGCGGCTTTTGCGACCGCCTGGGTCGGCATCAAATTCGGCGGCGCGGTCGTCGATGTTTTCGGTAAAAAGGAAGATTGGTCATGGATGTCGCTGCCGGCGATTCTGCTTGTCCCGCTTTGTATCCTGACGGCGATTGCGGCGGGCGCGCTCTGGGGCGCGATTCCCGGGATTTTAAGGGCGAAATTCGGCTCGCACGAAGTTATCAACACGATTATGCTGAATTTTATCGCCATCGCGCTGGTCGGTTATTTCACGCAGTATCACTATAAAGTCTCGGGCGACCCGATTCAGCAGACCGCGCCCATCGGCGAAGCCGCATACGTTCCGCAGCTCAATCAATTTTTGACGTTTATCCCGAAAGACGTGCCGCTTAATTTCGCTTTTCTCATCGCGATTTTAATGTGCGTTCTGGTTTACGTCTTTTTGTGGAAGACGAAATGGGGCTACGAATTGCGCGCCGTCGGGCAGAATCCGTCGGCGGCGGAATACGGCGGAATCTCGCCGCAAAGACAGATTATCACCGCGATGACGATTTCCGGCGGGCTTGCCGGAATGGTCGCCATCAACGAGGTTTTGGGCAGTCGTCACAATTATTATCACGAGTTTTCGGGCGAAGTCGGATTCTGGGGCATCGCCGTCGCGCTTTTAGGCAGAAATCACCCGCTCGGCGTCTTTATCGCGGCTTTGTTTTTCGCGGTCTTGCAGCGCGGCGAGATTTTCGTCGACGCTTTCACGCCGAAAGTCTCGAAAGATTTAGGACAGGTTCTGCTGGCAATCATCATTTTGTTTGTCGCGTGTTTTCAGATTTACTCACGAAAAAGAGGGAAAATATGAGCGAAATTTTTACGCTGGCGATGCTTTTTTCGGCGATTCGTCTCGCCACGCCTTTAATTTTCGCCGCGCTCGGCGGACTTTTCTCGGAGCGTTCCGGCGTCATCAATATCGCGCTCGAAGGCTTGATGCTCGCCGGCGCGTTCACGGCGGCGGTCGCCACCTACGAGCTCGGCAATCCTTATTTAGGCTTGCTGTGCGGAATGGCGGCGGGCGCGGCGCTGGCTTTTATCTACGCGATTGCGACCATCAAATTTGAAGCCGACCAGGTCGTCAGCGGCATGGCGATAAATTTTCTGATGTTCGGGCTGCCCGCGCTTTTGAGCGGCGCGATTTACGATTCCGCCGGCTCGACGCAGCAGATTGCCAAGGAAAATCTTCTGCCGGAGTATTTCAACCGCATCTCTATCGCTTCGATTCTGGCTTTCGCGCTGGTTCCCGTTTGCTGGTATGTGCTGTATAAAACGCCTTTCGGCTTGCGGCTGCGCGCGACGGGCGAGAATCCGGCGGCGGCTGATGCGGCGGGCGTCAGCGTCATACGCCTGCGCTATACCGCCGTCGTCATTTCCGGCGTTCTGGCGGCGGCTGGCGGCGCTTATCTTTCCATCGGGCAATCGTCGCTTTTCACGCGAAATATGACGGCTGGACGCGGATTTATCGCGCTGGCGGCGCTGATTCTGGCAAAATGGCGACCCGTCCCCGTGCTCGTCGCCTGCCTGTTTTTCGGCTTGACCGAGGCTTTGACAATTCAGATTCAGGGCGTCTATAAGCTGCCTTCGGGCGAGGATATTCCCGTGCAGTTTATCCATATGATTCCGTATGTTCTGACGATTATCGTGCTGGCGGGCTTCATAGGCTTGTCGCGCGCGCCGAAAGCGCTCGGCGTTCCGTACCGGAAAGAGAAATAATAGTAATGAAATATGTTTCGTGAAGGCTCACAAATCGGACCTTACACGCTTATTCGTAAACTGGGGCGCGGCGGTTTCGGCGAAGTTTGGCTGGCGGAACGCCGCGCCAAATTCGTCACGACGAAAGTCGCCGTCAAGCTGCCGCACGACGAGCAAATCGACCACGAAGC
>DATHBC010000376.1:0-5571 GCA_035296345.1 Pyrinomonadaceae bacterium
CCCGTCAGTCCCGCCGACGTAGCCAAAAACGGAAATATCGGGCGGAATTTCTGCCAGTTTCGCGGTCAGCCGACGATGTGCGGTCCGCGCGGCTTGCCGGGCGCGAAAGACCGATTGTTTCATCAAAAAGCGGACGGCACGTTTGAAGACGTTTCGGAAAAAGCGGGCGTCACGGACGAGGGAAAATATTATGGTTTTTCATCCGTCTTCGTCGACGTCGACGACGATAAGGATTTGGATTTGCTGGTCGTCAACGATTCGACGCCGAAACAGTTATACATAAACAAAGGCGACGGCACGTTTGAAGAAATCGGTTATGCTTCGGGCATCGCGCTGAACGAAAACGGGCGCGAGCAAGCCGGAATGGGTTTGGCGGTCGGCGATTACGATAACGACGGGCGCGTTGATTTTCACATCACGAATTTTTCCGACGACTCGAACACGCTTTATCGCAACGACGGCGACGCGAATTTCACGGACGTGACCTTCCAGACCGGATTGGGCGAGGCGACGATTCCGTTTCTCGGCTGGGGCACTTTGTTTTTCGATTTCGACAACGACGGCTGGAAGGATATTCTGGTCGCCAACGGGCATATTTATCCGATGGTCGATAATTTTCAATGGGGCACGAGCTACGCGCAGCAGTTGCTGCTTTTCCGCAACAAGCAAATTGACGCGAAAACAAAGCGGGTAAATTTCGAGCGTGTCGCGGCTGCGCCGAACAGCGGTTTGGCGATTGCCGTTCCCGCGCGCGGGCTTGCCGTCGGAGATTTTGACGACGACGGGCGCGAAGACGCAGTCATTAACAACCTGGACGCCGCGCCGACCCTTCTGCGAAACGTCACGGCAGCGGCGAAAAATCACTGGCTTTCGCTGAAGCTAATCGGCGACGCGGCGAAGAAAACCCCGAAAGACGCCATCGGCTCGACGGTTTTCGTGACCGCCGGCAATGTCAGGCAGCGTTTCGACGTTTTCAGCGGAGCCAGTTACGCTTCGCAATCCGACCAGCGCGTTCATATAGGGCTGGGCGCGGCGGAAAAAATCGACAAACTCGAAATTCGCTGGGCGGGCGGCGCGGTCGAAACGATAAGCGTTTCCGGCGTCGACCGCGCGCTGCTCGTACGGGAAGGAAAGGGCATCGTTGTCAAATAGACTAAAAGGGAAACGGAGCGCGAAAAAATAAAAAAAATACTTTCATTTTTCGCTTTAGTTCTCCTTTTTTCGTCTCGAAATCCTGCTGTCGAAATCCTGCATCGGCGCGATAAATTATTTTCATAACTGATTGACAATTTCAGCCGGATTGTTTCATACTCTGATGTAAGTTAAACGCTTACGTAAGGGCTTAACCAACTTAATTTTTTAGTAAATTTAATTAACATCCGGCGATTTATTTTAAAAATTTTATAACGGCGCATTTATCGTTTTGTTTGCAGACGCCGCGCCCGGAAAATTCGTCGTTTTCATCAGTTTTTATAATTTCAAGCTATTCATTTACTAAACTTAAGGAGTTGGAAGGTATGAAGCCACTGAGACTATCGGCGGTATTACTGCTGATGTTAGTTATTGGATGTCTCGCGCCAGTCTTCGGACAAAGCGACCGCGGCACGGTTCGCGGTACGGTGACAGACCCGAACGAGGGAGTCATCTCCGGGGCAGTCGTCGTGTTGACCAGCATCGAGACTAACGAAACCCGCGAATCGACGACCAATGAAGGCGGCATTTTCGTTTTTCCCGAAATCAGAGCCGGTCTTTACCGGATGACGGTTGAAGCCGGCGGCTTTAAACGAACATCTATTGACAACATCAAAGTCGACGTTCAGGGAACGCAATCGCTCGCCATCAAGCTTGAGGTCGGCGAAATTACCGGCAATGTCGTGACCATCGACGCCGAAGCCGTCACTCTGAATACCGATACGCCGGTGCGCCAGACGACCGTCACCGAACGCCAGGTTCGCGAGCTGCCGCTTCAGGTCACTGCCGAAAGCGGCGGGCGAACGCCGCTGGCGTTTATATTCCTGGATAGTAACGTGGGAACCACCGACCCGAGCGGCTCGAATAACGCTTCGCGTTTCAGGGTCAGCGGCGGTCAGGGGCTGGGAACCGAAATCCTGATTGACGGCGCGAGCACTCGCCGCACCCAGAACGGCACTTTTTTTACCGAGATTGCGCCGGGACCGAATGCTTATCAGGAATTCACGATTTCCACCAATTCCTACTCCGCCGAATTCGGCAACTCGTCGGGCGGCGTCGTCAATTTCACTCTGAAATCTGGAACCAACGAATTTCACGGCGAAGCCTATAACCTCTTGCGGAATGAAGTTTTAAACGCCAACACGCTCGTCAACAACGCGCGCGGCTTTAAACGCAACCGCGATAACCAGAACAACTACGGCTTTAACATCGGCGGACCGATTTATATTCCGAACTTCGGCGAAGGAACGCCGGGCGGTTTCCTGCGCAGTTTAAAAGACCGCGCCTTTTTCTTTTTCAATTACGAAGGCTATCGCTTTATTCAGGGCGTTAATGCTTTGACCACCGTTCCGACCGCGAGAATGCGAAACGGCGATTTCGGCGAGTTTTTGACCGACCCGGCGGTTCTGGCGCAGTTTGGTCCGGGCGGCGTGCGGATTTTCGACCCGCGCCAGCCGTCAAACGTCCGCCAGCAGTTTCCGGGAAACGTTATTCCGCAGTCGGCGTTCGACCCCGCCGGTTTTGCGATTTTGCAGTTTTTCCCATTGCCGAATCGCCCGGGCGTCCACGACAATTACGCGTCGTCGGTGCAGGTTCCGAACGTTTCCAATCAAATTACGGCTAAAACCGATTTCGTCCTGACCAGCAAACAGCGATTGACCGTCAGCTATTCGCGGCGCGACAACGAGAGAATCGTCAACGCGCCGATTCTGCCGCTCCCGTTTACCAACGCTTTCGACCCGTTTGAACAAACGTTTCGCTCGAATATCGGGCGCGTTCAACACGATTATTCCATTTCGTCGAACCTGCTGAATCACTTTAATCTCGGCTATACGTTTACGGACGTCAGAAACGGCAACACCACTTTCGGGTTCGACACCTCGTCGCTCGGTATTCCGCGCAACGCGACGGCAAATTTATCGTTTCCGCTGATTGATTTTGTCGGCGATTCGAACAATCCGAGCAGCACGCGCTTTAATATCGACATCGGCTCGACCGATTTTACCGACCGCCTGCGCGACGGCGCGCTGGAAATCGGCGATTTCGTGACGTTTATTACCGGAAGGCAAACGATTAAATTCGGCGCTTCGATTCGCCTGACGCAATTTAACGTGACGCAATCGCTGCATCCGGGCGGGCGTTTCGGATTTCACGAAGACCAGACTTCGCGCGACGACGTGCCGAACAGCGGTCACGCCGTCGCCAGCTTGATTACCGGCGCGACCGAATGGTCTTTTACCGAGAATAACTCGATTGACCCGGCGTTTCGCCAGATGTCGCAGAGCTATTTTATCCAGGACGACATTAAGGTGACGCGCAAACTGACGCTGAACGTCGGTTTGCGTTACGACCTGCCGGGCGCGCGCGTGGAAGCCAAAAATCGTTTCCGCACCTTCGACCCGGACGTTATCAATCCGGCAATCGGCAGACGCGGCGCGCTCGTCGGCGCTGACGGTCAGGGCGGTTTGCAATCCGAGTTTCGCTCGCTCGCGCCCGAAGATAAAACCAATATCGGTCCGCGTCTCGGCGGCGCTTATGCGTTTAACGACAAAACCGTGATTCGCGCCGGCGCGGGCTTATATTACGCGCCGATTCTTTACGGCTTAAACGGCAACGGCTCGATTAAAAACGGGACTATCGGCTACAGCAACGACGTTCTTTTCACGCCGAACGGTCGGAATACGCCGCCGAATCAGTTTTTATCGACTTTTCGACCTTTAGTTCCGGTCAATCCGGCGGCGCAGTTCGTCGGCGATTTGGGCGTGGTCATTCCGTATTTCGATAAAAATTTCAGAACCGGGCGGACGTTCCAGTTTACCGTCGACGTCCAGCGCGAGCTGCCCTTTAATATGGTCGCTTCGGTCGGCTATATCGGACACCGGGCGGACAGGCTGCGCTCGAATTTCGGACGCCTGAACGCGCTTCCGCTGAATACTCTGAGGCTCGGTTTTCCGATTCTCACCAAAAATGTCAACGATTTGACGGCGACCGACCGCGCATATGCCGCCAGCATCGGCGTCGCGCTTCCGGCAAACTCCGGCGCGGTTTATCCGGGCTTTAACGGAACCGTCGCGCAGGCGTTAAGACCGTTTCCGCAGTACGGAACGAATATCGAAAACTATCTGGAAAGTCAGGGCGTCAGCAATTACAACGCCTTACAGCTCAAGCTCGACCGCCGTTTTTCGCAGGGCGTTCAATTCGGCTTGGCTTATACTTTCTCCAGGCTTATCACCAACGCGTCGGAAGACATTCTCGGCGGCGGCTCGGCGCTTACCGGAGTTCTGCAAAATCCGTTTGACCGCAGTTCTTTGAAAACGGTCTCGACGACTAATTCGCCGCACGTTTTCGTCGCCAATTTCCTCGCGGAATTGCCGTTCGGAAAGGGCAAAAAATATCTTGACGGCGGCGGATTCGTCAACGCGCTGTTCGGCGGTTTTCAGGTGTCGGGCATTTTCCGTTATCAACAGGGGACGCCGCTCGTCATCGGTCTCGACCCGAACCTGTCGGGCGCGGGCAACTTTCTGGAGCTAGCCGGATACAACGGCAATCTGCGACCGAATTTAACCGGACAGCCCATCAGACTGGAAACGCGCAATCCGGTGACGACCTTTCCGGGCAGATTCTTTGTCCTGAACCCGGCGGCATTCTCCGCTCCGAGGAATTTCGCCACGCCGAACGCGGCTGTCGGCACGGCGGCGTATGCGGCGTATTATGCCGACCCGTCGGTCTTCTTCGGCAATGCGCCGCCGGTTATCGAAGATGTTCGCTCGGCGCCGTATTTTTCGGAAAATATAAATGTCTTAAAGAAAACACGTATTACCGAAACCGTGACGCTCGAACTCGGCATGGAATTCTTTAACGTCTTTAACCGCGTTCGATTTTTGCCGCCGAATACGTTTCTCGGCAGACCCACTGCGACCGGATTCGACAACCCGGATTTCGGAGTCGAAGGCAATGCCGACCCGGACCGCGCCGGAAATCGAATAATTCAACTGCGAGCCAGAATTATTTTCTAGTAACGGCTCGTCATCTGCGGCGAGAGAATATGTTTTATAAAACATATTCTCTCGCTGTTTAATCTTTCGGCAAACATTTCAGTTTATTGATGCGTTATCAGGGGCGAAAATACATCGGCAGTTTAATTCTGACAGGCTGTTTGTGGTGTTTCTGCCTGCCGCCGCCGGCATCGGCGCAGCCAAAGCGGAAACCTAAATCGTCAACACCGTCGCCCGCCGGCGTCAATTTAAGAAATCAGTCAATCGAACAAAAGCTTTCCGAGGCGAACGACGCACTGGCAGCGGCGGATTTGGCGCGAGCCGAGCGGCTCGTGCGCGAAGTTCTGGCAGTTTCGCCGCGCAGCGTTGCGGCGCACACTCTGGC
>DATHBC010000377.1:0-2120 GCA_035296345.1 Pyrinomonadaceae bacterium
GAATCAAACGCGGAACGATTTACACGACGCTTCAACGAATGGAAGACAAAGGTTTTGTTGTTTCACGACAGGAAGAGAAACTTAATGATGTTTTAGAGAATATACCTCCGCGTTCAGGAATTCCGCGTAGGCTTTATGAGATTACAGGCGTAGGTCAACGGGCGTTACAGGCATACGAATTGATGTTTGGCGAAGTAGTTCTAGCACACTAATGGAGAAAACTATGAGTCCTACTGCAAAATCAGAAAAATTTACTTTTGCTGAAAAACTGTTAATTTCTACAGGAATTTTAGTCATATGGTCTATGCCTTTCTTTATATGTGCGTTCACCGAAGCTATCCTTCGTATAATACTATTAGGTATTATTTGTGTTGTATTGGTTGGTATTGCATTCGGTTGTGTGTGGTTTTTACAGCATGTACATCTAATACTTTTTACAATAAAAAAGCGAGTTGATACTCCTCCCGCTTCATTTTTGCTGAAAATTTCTAATTTGCTCCCTAAAAAGTATAGAAGAAACTTAGAACAAGAAATTTCGGATATGCGTCTGGAATATTATGAGGCATTATCCGAAAGGAGAATTTGGCAGGCGAGATGTATTATTGCTTCTTATTACATTGGCTTATGCTGGTCGGTTGTAATGTGGATTTCAGATAAAGTTAGGAAAGTTAACGGAATTGTTCCAAAGAAAAATTAAAAATCTATTTTATTCCGCCGCAGATTGAAAAAACGGTTTCAGGCTTTCCTTTATCGCTTCGGCGATGGCTTTTGAGCCTTCGACGTTTGGGTGTCCGATGGTGGCGAGTTCGCAGGTTCGGGTGCGGAATTTCAGGTCGGTTAGTTTTTTTAATTCGTCAATCGTTGCGTCGCAGACTTTTAATCTTTCTTCAGCCAGTGCGTCTTGGGCGCGTCCTTTTTTTCCGGTTTGGTAGACCAGAGTTTTCGGGGCGGCGATGGCGTTTTCTTCTTTAATCGGCGATTCGACGAAGACGGCGCGCTGTTTGCCGGATTGCGTGTTTAAACGCTCGACGGCTTTTTTGATTTCGCGCGTGGAATCCGTCGCCCAAATCGCCGAGCGTTCAATCATTTTTTTGCGGTATGATTTGAGCAGGCGGCGATTTAAAGGGTTATTAATCGCGGATTTGAGCGGGCGCGGAAATTCGTAGATTTCCAGCAGGTTGTTGAGCATGACGCTGGCGGGCGTGTATTTTGACAGAAACGGGTAATAGCCGACGACGACAATCAGCGCGTTCGGAAATTCGGCGGCGGCTCGCGAGAGCAGCTCGAACACCTTTTCGTTGCAGTGTTTGACGATTTCGCGGCGCAGCTCGTCGTTGTCCTTTAGAGGATTGAGAATGATCGAAAGCCGGATGTCCGTAATGCCGCCGGTGAGCATTATCAAATCGACCGATTCGGGATTTTCATATTCTTTTCCGGCGACGGCAATCTGCGCGTTAATGCTCGGAAACGAAACGTTGACTTCCGGGTGATAAAATTCCGTCTCGCCGATTTCCGCTTTTTGTAGCGCGTCCGCTTCAAAATCGCGGAGATTGAGGCTCGCGCCGGAATGCGCTTTGACTTTGACGTTTATCGCGCGCGTGTTTTTGAAAACTTCCGTTTCCAGCCACTGTTTCGTCAAATAATAAAATTTGTGTTCTTCGCGCAAGCCCTGTCCCCAGACAAGCGAATCGCCGACGACGAGAAAATCGAACGGCTCGAAATTATCCGCCGGAGGCGGCGCGCCGAACGAGCTTTGTCCGGCAGCGACGAGCGCAAATCCGGCTAAAGCTCCGAGTTGTTTGATAAAGTCGCGGCGCGTGTGTTTCGTCATTTCTGATGATTGCCGATTCGATAAGGTCCTCGCAGTTTGATAATAAAACGTTTCTGCGCGGGCGTTGGCGAGCGCTATTACACTTTTGAAATTGACACAAGCAATAAAAACTTTAGTTGCAGACGTCGCCGCTGGCGATGCACGCAGGATTTCAGAGCTTAAGGCTCCGGTTCGGCGGCTCGCAGAATAAGATAGGTAACACTGCGAGTATTGCCGCCGCCTTGCAGCCTGCGCGCCCAGGAGGTTTCGAGCCGCGTCCATTCGGAAGGATTTAAAACGCCGGTTTCCA
>DATHBC010000378.1:0-3490 GCA_035296345.1 Pyrinomonadaceae bacterium
CGCCGACAACCCACCCGCGCTCCGGAGTGGTAAAGAAAGTATCGACCAGCAAATCGGCGAATTCGTCCATCTCCCAGCCCGTCCAGCTCGCGCCGCCGTCCACGCTTTTCATCATTCGCGCCGGTCGGTGCGGGTAATTTGTTCCCGAAGCATAAATAACCGACTCGTTGACAACCGACAATCCGCAGATTGCGGAAGGCGAAACGGCGGGTAAATTTTGCACGGTCGTCCAGGTATTTCCGCCATCATGTGTTTCATAAAGGCGCTCGGACAGATTCAGCGTTCCTACCCATCCACGCAGTTCATTCGCGAAGCCCACGCAGCGTAAATAAAAATTGCTGCGATGCTGCTCGTGCCATGTCTCGCCGCCGTCAGTGGTTTTCAGTATTTGACCGTTATTGTTGACAGCCCATCCGGTTGCCGGATTAATGAACCATATATCATCGGTGCGTGAGCTTGCCGCCGGAGCGTTAGTCGGTCGCCATTGCAAAACAGTAGTCATATATTCCCCTTTTATTATCTTTTCTAAACTTATTTCCGCGCGCGCCGGCGCTGGTTTACCGGCACAGCCATTAGTTGAAAAATCTCCGTTAGGGCTGTTTGCCATCTTCCATCCATTGACGGAACATCGCGATTTTTTCCTCGCTCCAACTCTCGTCGCAGGGCATTGAACCGTCTTCCAGCCTGGCTAAAATGTCGTCTGCCCGATCTCTGACATCTTCGAATTTATGTAAATCGAACTGCGCTATCGCCAACATCGCACTGCGGTCGGGGCTGGCGCGGAATAAACCTTTAATACTAGTTTCAAAGCTTAACGGCACAGGTGCAGGAACTTCTTCCGTATCCGGGCAGCCATCCTTTATCCACTGCTTGATAAAGGCTATCTCGTCGGGCGGAACAGGCGGAAGCCCTGCCGGCATCCGGCGAAATCGCGCGCCCGCAGTTCCGATGTCACTGCCGAACGGGGCGCGACCCTCAAGCGCTTTAATTAGATTAGACTCATTATCATCAAACGTGCCGTCGGCATTTTCGGTGATAAGTTTTTGTCCGGCAAACCTGAACTTGATGAAATCATCGCGGCTTATGTCTCGCCAGAAGTTCCCGTGAGCGTCAATCTCAGTATTCCCGACTGCATTTTCAAGAATATTCTTTACTTCGGTAAAACGATTCATATTTGGTTCCTCCGGAGGATTGTCGGGCGGCGGCTCATCGGGGTTATCGCCCGAAACAGGCGGCGCCTGAGCAATTCTCTTATTTGCTGTTATTAAAGCCTCGGCATCTGTCCGGGCTAATTCATTTAGAAAGTTAATCTGATTTTCATTAAGCTCGGCATCCTCTAAAATTCGCTCGGTCAGCTTTTGCGATGTCGAAATTACATCACGATGAAGTCGCCAGCGATTGCGCTCTCCGGCGGGTAAACTCAGGGAATAAGGCAGCTCGAAAGGCGGTCCTGCCGGAGTACACACAACCGAGTTATCCTCGTGCATCGGCAAGGAGGTCAGTATACTTGAAAGCTCTCGAATGTTTGGAAACATTTCTTCAAAAGCCCAGTCCCGAAGTATCATTCGATTTTCTCTGCCGGGCGGGACATTCGAGTCCAGGTGTAAGGCGTGAAATATACTCATCAACAGCTTTCGGTATCGAGTATTTAGAAGCTGCGCCCAGAGTCTTGTATGCGGATTGGTGATGCGTCCCTGTCTTAAATCTTTTTCCAGGCTCTGGTCGGAATCAGGCTCGCTTGTCGTATTCGGATTGACCGGCAACCTGAGCGCCGGCTGCCAGTCTCGCTTTTCAGGAAAGGCGTCGTAAATATCGCGCAGCACGCGATAATGCGACTTCGCCGCGTTTAGGACATCAGCTTCTTCTTCCTCTTCCTTCACAATATCTTCGACTTTAACGCCTTCTCCCTGCTTCGCAATATCGTTGATGAGAGAAATCGCCTCGACGCGCGTTTTCACTTTTCGGAGAATGAAATTACTGTTTCCACGCGTCCAATCTCTTCCTGCCTGAAAAGGCTCTGAATCCGCAAGCAAATCCGAATCGGCTAAAGCAAAAGTCCCGTCGGCATTTTTTCGTCCGAAAATATCGGCGAGGGCTTGATAGAGCAGTCCGACGTGGTTAACGGGATTGTTTAAATTCGACGTGTTGGCGCGCCGTTTAATTTCTTCTATGTCGTCGCCGGTTAAATTCGAAGGCATTTCGGCAAACACATATTTGGCGAGCGAATCTTTGGTCAGCGGCTCTAACTTAAAACGGAACGGGTAAAGATAGTTGCGAAACGGAAAATCCTCGCGTTCTAAATTCAGCGAGCCGCCGATTAGATGTAGAAGATTTTGGACGCTCGCTAGATGTCCCATTTCTTCTTTGGCAATTTTTATAATGTCAGTTCTCCATTGCTCGACCAAATCTCTTTTATCTTCCGGCACTTGCGAGCCGCCGAGCGAATAAGCGGCATAGAGATACTGCACCATCAGGGAATGTTCCACTTCTGCCGCTGTATGCAAAAGGAAAACCGCTTCATCGTGTGCAGACAGTTCCGGGTCGTGTCCGATAGATTGCGGCGCGTCAGCCGTTGTCTCTGCCAGGTCGGCTCTCGCCGCGAGAAAGTTTTCCAAGTCTGTCGGGCGGAATGTTGGTAATGTGGTGATTTTTAATAATTTAGATAGTCGGGAATTCATGCGCTAAACTCTCAAAATGCAGATTTTCTTAAATTTATGATTGTTTTTCGTCAATTTTCATTATCGAAAACGAAAACAGCCGATTATCTTTAGATAATCGGCTTGATGTAGATTGTTTCCGATGTTTCTCCGCTGCCGGAACGGATGATCCGACCCGCGATTTTCACTATTGTAATAATGCCTCCGATAGGCTAAGCACCTTGAAAATTCATTTTGCGCTCGTCTGTAATAAAACTCAATTGCAATAAATAAATCAAACATAGTTGTGCGTGGCTTAAATTCCCTGCAGTTAAATTTAAAGATTGGATTATATTAAGAATGGTTACTAAGATAGCTTGATTTTCTCAAATTGCGGTAATAGTGAAAACAATTAAACTTCTCTGTTTCTCACAATCAAAACGACACTCTACCTTAGACCTCTATTCATTGCGCCATCAAGCGATAACCCAAAGTGCCTTTATTACAACTCCCCGTTGTATCTGGTCTAATTTATCTTTACCAGAAATATTCTTGTAATTTCCCCCAATAGAATATTTCCGTAAAGCCATTATGTCGTCGGTTAGCAAGAAAACTAGCATAATTTAAATTTATCTGTCAATGTTTTTTAACCTGACCGCTTATCACTTTTGAAATTGATAAAGCTAATTTCCTCTACCTGTGGCTTAAAAGAAATGACGCAGAATGGTTTAAGGACAAAATCCCACTTCAAGCCACTAAACGGAAAAAAAGAGAATATCTAAACTGGAAAAAAATTGATAAAGAGCTTTCGGAAGAAATTGAAACGATATGCAAAGAAATACTGTCTTCAAAAG
>DATHBC010000379.1:0-4268 GCA_035296345.1 Pyrinomonadaceae bacterium
GTGGATGTTGCGATGGGCAAAGGTCGAATCCCGATGGGCGCGTTATTTTTTAAATGGGCGGCATTCGGACGACAATGGGCAATGTTTTAATGACGATGGGCGGCGAAAATCTCGTTTAAACTCCATTTTCCGCCGTCGCCGCTTCTTCGGGTGCGTGCTGCCCGGCTTCGCGAATCGCGCGGTTTATCGGATTAAAAGCGAGCAGCAAGCCGCCGACCACGAAAAAGAAAATCAGCGCGAGAATCGCCTGCCGGTATGAGCCGGTCGAGGCGACGACGACCGAGAAAATCAGCAAGCCCATCCAAGACGTGCCCTTTTCGGAAATCTCGTAAAAGCTGAAAAACGACGCTTCGCGCCCTTTCGGAATCATCTGCGAATAAAGCGAGCGCGAGAGCGACTGCGTGCCGCCCAGAACGAAACCGATAGCCGCGCCCAGATACCAAGCCTGGCTTTTATCGTTCAGAAAGCCGTAGGCGAAAACGACGATTGCCGACCACCACGCCAGCGAAACCAGAATGGTTTTTTTCGCGCCGATTCTGCGCGAAACGCGTTCCCAGAAGAGCGCGCCGACAAAGGCGACGAGCTGCGTTTCCAGAAACAGCAGAACCAGAAAAATCGGGTCGGACTCCAAGCCTTTGGCGATAAAAAGCTCCTGCTCGATGAAAACCGACGCCTGATAAATAACCGTCTGAATGCCGTCGTTGTAGAAAAGATAGGCGACCAGAAAAAGCAGCGTAAAACGCAGGTGAACGAATTCCCTGAGCGTTTGACCGATTTCGGAAAAGGCAACCGTAAAGATGTTTTTTCCTGCGGGAATCTCGCGTTTCTCGCCGCGATTTTTTAAGCGCAGAAACGTGATGACGGCAAACCCGCCCCACCACAGAGCGGCGGCAATCAGGCAGATTCGGATGGCGAGCGCGGTCGAAATGCCGAAAGCGTCCGCGTAATTGAGCAAAATGAGATTGACGATGAGCATTATCGAGCCGCCGATGTAGCCGTACGCGTAACCTCTGGCGGAAATTTTATCGCGCATGTCCTCGGTCGTCAGGTCGGCGAGATACGCGTTGTAGAAAACCAGGCTCGTGCCGATACAGACGTTGGTGACGATGAGCAAAAGGCAGCCGAGCAGGTAATTGTCGCCGTCGATAAAAAACATCAAACAACCCGCCGCCACGCCCGTGTAGCAGAGAATCATCATGAAAGTTTTTTTCAGGTTCGAGTAATCGGCAATCGCGCTCAGGATTATCATCAGAAACGCCTGTATGAGAACGCCGATAACGGTCGTTGCCGAGGTCAGCGATTTGGCGGTTATCGCGCCCAGAAAACCCAAATCGAAAACCACGCCGTTTTCGCCGACGTGTCCTTGCGCCAGCCGCGTCAGATACGGCGCAATCAAAACGCCGATGACCGTCGTGTAATAAGCGGAATTCGCCCAGTCGTACATCATCCAGCCGAAAATCTCGCGCCGGTCGTTTTTCATTTCGTTTGCTTCAACAGCGTCCATAAATTTAATTTTCGCTCTTATGAAACCACAGATTTACACAGATTAACGCAGATTTAAAACAGGATGGACAGGATAGGCAGGATGGAAAGTTTTTTTATTCAAAAACTCTGAATAAAACCGGAATCTTGATTTGAAAAACAATTTATCCTGTTTATCCTGTCCATCCTGTTTTAATTTCCCTTTGTGTCCTTCGTGTCTTTGTGGTAAAAATCCCGATTTAATTTTCGCTCAAAAGACTGATAATCGCGGGCGTAATGTCAGCCAAAGATTTTATTCGCGCGGCGGTTTCAAAGCGTTTTCTGCCCCAGACAACGGTCGGAACGTCGTTCAGAGTATGCTGGCGAACGGACAAATCTTCAATGTTGCCGTGGTCGCTTGTCAAGAGAACGGTCGTTTTTTCGCGGTCGATGCGGCGCGCGACCTCGCGGACGAATTCGGCGAGCTTCGGCAGAAGAACGCGCGCCTTTTCAAAATCGCGGTCGTGCCCGATTTTGTCGGTCAGAAAATGTTCGTAAAGCACAAAGCGGTGATTTTCCGCCAGTTTCGAGACGATAGCGGCGGCTTCGGCGGGCGCAAAAACGGGAACCTCAAAGCCACGCTCGCGCAGCGATTCGTTGGTGAAATCGTGAAAAACGGCAAGGCGTCCGAGCAAATCGGGCAGGCGTCGAAACGTCATTCCGGCGGTTTCGACGGCGACGGTCGTCGCCGATTTCCAGCGCGGAACCGTCTGAAAAAACTGCGGCGTGTAAGTATTGGCGAAAACGTTCGGCTCGATGCCGAGATTTTTCAGCTTTAAGAAAATCGAATGCTCGCCTAAAACGTCGCGCAGAGCCTGATTCGGAAAGCCCTGTTTGTGATAGCCGAGCAAGGCGGGCGCGTTGACGCCGGTTAAAATCGTCGTCTGACCCGAGGCGCTCTGCGGGCGACCTTCGACGCCGAGGCGCGCGTCGGTCGGCGTCACGACGCCTTCAAAAATTACGGGCGCGCCGGGCGAAATGTTCTTAAAATGCGCCAGCGGCTCAAGGTTTTCTATCAGCGCCAGAGGATTTTTTTCGTCCTTTTCGCCGATTCCCAGACCGTCTATAAACAATAATATGACGCTCGTCTTTTCCGTTTCGCCCGCCCGCATAATTTCAGAATCTTTAAACGAAACCGTTTTATCTTTATACTCTCATTTTATTTAATCGAAAACGAAACGCGAGCCGGCATTTTATTCTCCGATTTCGGCAAAGCGGAAGAAAAACCCGCAAATTGCCCGGAAAATTATATTAAAGTGAATGTCCATCGGCGGTTTTGTCTTATTTCCTTGACATTTGAGCAAAAAGAAAGTAAATTTCAGACACCTATTCTGTGATTGAACTTCAGTTAGTTGGCGAGTTTCTCAGAAAGTTTCTCAATCGGCTGAAGATACAATTCGTCTTTAAAATTTGAGGAGGCAAGTTTACTTATGTTCTGGGCTAAAAATATTAAGTCCACTCGGTCATTTGTGTTAAAGATGACCGTAATTTCATTGGCTATCTTCGGTTTTGTCAATATCGCCAAAGCGCAGGCTATCACCGAAGGTTTTGACAACATCACCACTCTACCCGCCGCCGGCTGGTTCACGCAAAACAACAGCACGCCGGTCGGCTCGACCGGATGGTTTCAGGGAAACCCGACGGTTTTTCCGGCTCAAGCGGGCGCAACAAACTCTTACATCGGTGCTAACTTCAACAATACTTCCGGAACAAACACCATCAGCAACTGGCTGCTCACGCCGAATCGCACGTTCAAAAATGGCGACGTGGTTAAATTCTGGACTCGCACGACGGCTGACAGCCCGTTCCCGGACAGACTCGAAGTTCGCTTATCGCAGAACGGCGCGAGCACCAACGTCGGCTCCGGCTCGACCGCAGTCGGCGATTTCACGACGCTTCTTCTAAGCGTCAATCCTAACCTGGCAGTTGGCGGCTATCCCGAAGCGTGGACCGAGTTCACGATTACATTATCGGGACTTCCGGCTGCCGGAGTGAGCGGTCGTATCGCCTTCCGTTATTTCGTCACGATGGGCGGACCGACCGGCGACAACTCGAACTTTATCGGCATCGACACGTTTTCATACACGCCTTTTACGGGTCCGGTGATAAACCCGAATGCGGGTGACGCGCCGCTCGACTACAACGGCGACGACAAAACCGATTACGTCGTGGTGCGCAACACCGGCGGCGGCTCGGGTGGTCAGGTAACCTGGTTTATCCACAACGGCACGACCAGCACGCAGACGCCGTGGGGCATCTCGACCGACTTCTTCGTCTCCGGCGATTTCGACGGCGACGACAAGGCGGACATCACGGTTTATCGTCCGACGTCGGCTCCGAACTCGTTCTTCTATACTCTGCGCAGCACGAACGCCACGCTCAAAGCGGCTGAACTCGGCGCGACGGGCGACGACCCGACCATCGTCGGCGACTATGACGGCGACGACATTGACGACTACGCGGTTTACCGCGGCGGCGCATCAGCCGGACAGCCCAGCTTCTGGTATTATCGCGGCAGCGCCACGGCAAACGGCGGCATCACTTTTGTCCGTTACGGACAGAACGGTGATTTCCCGGCGCCGGGCGATTACGACGGCGACAACAAGCATGACTACTGCGTCCAACGCAATAACGGCAGCGGACAGGGCGTCTTCCTTTTGCAGAAATCAGCCGGCGGCAACGAAGCAGTTCTCTGGGGAACTTCCAGCGACTTGATTCTGCCGGGCGATTATGACGGCGACGGCAAA
>DATHBC010000380.1:0-3646 GCA_035296345.1 Pyrinomonadaceae bacterium
GTTTTGAAATTTGCGGATTACAGGCGGGCGCGATTATTTCCAGTTGCCGAACAGGACGAACGGAGCCCAGAAAAACGGGTGGGAAAAATTTTTATCGGCGGCGACAGCAAGTTGGGCTCTTCTGATAGCTTCGGCTTTGTCGGTTTTTTTGATTTGATAAAACCAGTAAAACTCGCGCATAAATTTGGAGGTCGAAACGTCCGCGACCGACCAGAGCGTTCCGAGGATGGCTTTTGCGCCCTGTTTCTGCGCCATCGCCGCAAAGCTTTCAAACTCGGCTCCGTCGGGGCTGAAATTTGCCGTGTCGCAAGCCGACATAATCATCACCTCGATGCCGTCGAGCCGCTGGCTGGCAAATTCCTGCATCGTGTATTTTCTGTTTTTGCCGCCGCCGAGCAGGAGAAAAGATTTGGAATTATCGCCCGCCTGCAAAACGAAATGACTGGTAAAATGTATCAACTGGTAATTTTTCAGCGCCGCTTCAAAAGTCTCCTGCGTAAATTCCTCGTCGGCGATTTTTTTTCCCTTTATCAAGCCTTTTTCGCAGGTCGAGTTGATAATCAGCTTTCTGCCGTCTTCAAAAATGCAGTCCAATTCGTTTTTCGCGGCGGGCAGGCTCGATAAATTTTCAAACGGCTTTGACGAAGCCAAGCCGATAGCCGTCGGGTTCGGGATTTTCGGGAAAAGCACTTTTTCGTCGCTGGCGAACGTGATTTGCACGTTGGCGAAACGCTCGACCAGATAGTTTCTGCCGTCATGCAGAGCCGGCAGCGAAACGTAGCGCAAAACGCCGTCGAGCGACCAGATGATTTTCGTCGCTTTCGCCGCGGCAAAATCAGCCTCGAGCGGCTTGACCAGCAAATCGTAAAGCTTTTTTCCCGAAATTTTCGGATTTTTCCCGACATCGGTGACCGCGCTGCGAAACTCGAAAATCAGCCGGCTCAAGGCTTCTTTCGAGACGTTCTGCGTGAAAGCTTTGTGCTTTTCCCGCGTCGTCAGAATTATATTCAGCGAATCTTTACCGACCAGCGTCGAGACGAAAGCGATTTCGGACACATCGACGTTTTGCGCCTGCAAATTTCTAATCAGCAGTTTGCTCGGAGAAGCCGGGTCAACGGCTTTTTCGTTTTTAACCGGCTTGCTTGGCGAGTTCGTAGTTTTTTTTTCGATTTTGTTTTTTATCTGCCTGAGGATTTCCTCTTCGCTTTTCGAATAGCCGATTTCGCCTAATCCGGCATTGCCGCGCATATAATCCTGGTATTCTTTTTCCTTGATAAAGCGCAAAACCTGCTCGGCTTCGGAAATTCTGCCGTCCTTGATTAAAAGGTTAGCCAGTTTGCGAAAAGCGTCGGTGAAAGAATCGTGAAAAGTGTCCTGCACGTCTTTTTCCAGACTCTGAAGCTGTTCGAAACGGATGCCGTGAATCGTGTTTATCGCCCATTTGCCGTAGAAAATCGCGTAAGTTTCGTTGCCGCTGGCTTCCTGAAAATACATCAGGTTTATCAGGTTGCGGGCGCGGTTCAGCTCGTTGGGATTTTCCGTGTTTATCAGCAGAGCGTTTTCGCACAGCGAGATTGCCGACTGGATTTCGTCGCGGCTGAAGGAGATAACGCCGAGATTATTTAAGGTTTGAGCCAGATTGCGCCGGTCGTTGAGCTGTTCGAAACCGGTTTTCGCCTGCTCGTAATAATTTTTCGCGCCCTGAAAATCTCTGGCGTAATAGAGCGCGTTGCCGATAAACATTTTCATCTCGTTCTGCCCGCGCTCGTCGCCCGCGAAATTTACCAGAGCCCGGTTGAAAAATTGCAGAGCTTTATCCTTGTCGGTTTTCATATAAAGCTTGCCGCTGACTTTATTGAAATGTCCTTTCAGGTTTTCGTCGGCGTTGTCCGGCAAAATCACCGTCGCGAAAACCTGTTCGGCTTTTTCCCGCAGGTTCAAATCCAGATAAACGTCCGCCAGTTTGATAGAGGCTTTCAGATATTCTTCCGCCGGTTCTTTGTGACCGGCGCGCAGGGTTTCCAGCACGCTCACGGCTCTTTCGGTTTTATTCAGATTCAGCGACGCTTCCGCCAGGACTACGTAAACGCCGGGCAGAGTTTGTTTCTCGCCGATTTTTTCGACCTGCAGCTTTTCCAGTAAAGACGCGGCTTGTTCCATCGTCTCAAGGCTGTTCTGAAAATTGCCGAGCCGGTTAAAAATCACGCCCAGTTCCTTGAGCGAAAGGCTTTCCAGAAATTTGTCCGGCAAGGCGGAGGCGAGCGCGACGTTTTCCTGCAAAACCGTTATCGCCTCGTCGTATTTCCCGGCGGCGGCGTAGGAATAGCCGAGATAATAATTCGTCAGAGCCAGACGGTATCTGAAGATACGGCTTGGCGGCGTCTGCGTCGCGGCGAAAGATTTATAGATTGCCGCCGCCGCCATATAATCGCTGATTGCGTTTTGATGCCGGTTGTTGTGGCGCGCTTCGGTCGCTCCGGCATAAAGGGCGGCGGCGTTTTCAAATTTTTCGACGAAAAGCCGCTCGGCTCCGGTCGCGGCGCGCTTTTCCAGTTCCAGGCGATAAAAGCCCTCGTTGCCGACAAAGGCGCGGTCGTCGTCCAGCCATCTTAATCGAACTTTGTATCTGGCGGCGCGCGGCGCGATGAAAACGATGAATTCATAACCGCTGTTGACGTTTTCGCTGTCGGCGGATTTTATCTCCGCGTTTTCCTCCGTCGAAGCAAGGCTCAATCGAAAGTCGACGCCTTTCTGCTGAGCCGTAATTTCCAGGTAGCCGTTCGCCTCGACGTTGATAAAATACTCGTGACACTCGCCTTTTTTAAGATAGCTTTCCGTCCCTTCGCCCGTTCTCAGCTCGCCCTTTTGCTGCGGCGGCTGGCACGCATACGCCGCGCCGGACAAACCGGCAAGTATAATCGCCGCTATAATAGAAAGTTTAAAGTAATCCTGCATGAGCTTCATAGAAACCTCTTTCTTTCCCTTAAGCTTAACCGCCGGGCGTGGTAACCACAACAGTTCCGCTGCCGCTGGTGGTAATCGTGCTGCCGGTGCCGGTGCCGGTGCCGCCCGCCGCTCCTTCGTTTCCATCTTCGGGCGGGTTGTTTGAAGAAGAGACGCCGCCGCTGCCTGTAATAATCGCTAAATTTTGCTGATTTCTTCTGGCATTTAACTTTTGCCCGATTTGACTGTTTATGTCCAGAGAATTCTGGCAGAATAGCTGAGCATTCGTCACGTCGCCCTGTCTGAAATAAACAACTCCGATATTATTCAGAGCCTGCGCCGATTTTTGCAAATCGCCGTGAGAATCAAAAGCCGTTTTCGCTTCCTCGAAATAAATCTTTGCCGTCGCCAGGCTGTCGGCGTAATAATGCGCGATGCCGATAAACATTTTCACTTCCGCCTGCTCTAAAGGATTGCCGGAAAATTGCGTGTTTGACGCGTCGAAATATTGCAGAGCAATCACCGGGTTCTGATGCATATAAAACTTGCCGTAAACTTTATTGAAATGTCCCTGTAAATAAATATGCATGGTCGGATTCTGACTCAGCGTCTGGGTTGCCTGCGTCAAATATTGCTCGGCAGTCGTTCGGTCGTTCAAATTCAATTTAATATCCGCCGCCACTATTAAATCGGCAAATTCGGC
>DATHBC010000381.1:0-2424 GCA_035296345.1 Pyrinomonadaceae bacterium
GCGCGCGATAATCGGCGGCTGGCGACGAAAAATAAATAACCGGGTCGTCGAAATCGCAGACGAAAACGCGGGCGAAGATTTGGATTTTCTCGACGTGCGGCAAGGGCTCGGTCTGGTTCCGTTTGCGATTGACGTTCACGCGACGCAGTGGGGAACGCTTTCGCGCCTCGTTCACGCCGTCGACGCGAAACTTGCGCCGGAAGGCTGGGCAATTGACGAAAACACGATGCTCGAAATCGAAGAGAACGGGGTTTGCGTTTCCGGCGCGGGCAGCGCATATTTTGTTCGACGGGAAAACGAAAAAATCACCGTCGATGTTTTTCAAGCCGCCTGATACAAGAGGAAACCGAATGAATTTTTCCAAAGCCTTTTTGGCTTTATTTTTGATGTTTTCCGGTTTATTTTCGATGACGATGAACGCGCAGATTGTTTCGCCGAAAAACGGGGATGATTTTTCGGACGCCTACAAAAAATTCAAATTGTTTTACGAGCGGGAATTAAAACAAGCCGGGATTGCCGGCGGCGGTTTCGTCTTTCTCAAAGACGGCAAAATTGCGGCGAAGGAATTTTACGGCTCGGCGAATCTGGAAAAAAATCAGCCGACGGACGAAAACACGATTTATCACTGGGCGTCGAACACGAAGCCTTTTACCGGAATCGCGATAATGCAGCTTCGCGACCGCGGCTTGCTGAAATTGGACGACGCGGCGATTAAATACCTGCCCGAATTGAACCGGGTTCATAATCCTTTCGGCGAGATGCAGGACATCACGATTCGCCATCTGCTGAATCATTCGGCGGGCTTTCGCAATTCGACGTTTCCATACAAAAACGGCAAGGACTGGCAGCCGTTCGAGCCGACCGAATACGCGCAGGTCGAAGCGATGCTGCCGTTTACGGAAATTCTTTTTAAACCGGGCAGCCGTTACGGTTATTCAAATCTCGGCATCGTTTTTTTAGGTCGGATTATCCAGCGGCTTTCGGGCGACGATTACGAAGTTTACGTCGATAAAAACATCCTGAAACCGCTGGAAATGCATCGCAGCTATTTCGACGCGACGCCGTATCATCTTTTAAAATATCGCTCGCACAGTTATTATATCGAAAACGGCAAGCGCACGCCGGGCAGATTCGACGCCGATTCCGGCATCACGGTTTCAAACAGCGGTTTGAATTCGCCGCTGCCGGATATGATTAAATATCTGAATTTTTTAATCGGCGCTGAGGCGGGCAAAAAAGAAGTCTACGACGGCGTTTTAAAGCGCGCGTCGCTCGAAGAAATGTTTCAGCCGACAATTTCTGCGCCCTTGGACGCAAACGGCAATCAGGGATTTTCAACCGACGTCGGCTTGATTTTCTTTCTGGATAAAACCACGAGCGGCGAAACTTATCTCGGACACGGCGGCGACCAGAACGGATTTATCAGCTACATCGAATTCAACCCGAAAAACCGCACGGCTTCCATCCTGGTTTTCAACACGAATATCATCTTGCCCGAAAATACGCCGCCCGAAAAAGACACGGTCGGAAAGCTCAGAAAAGCCGTTCGCGCGCTGCATGAAAGCGTCCGGTAGTTTTTCGAGCAGCTTGTCGGAAAATGAAAATACCGGCGCAGCTTCCCGTAAAAAATCCGCGCCGGTATTCAATCGCAGTTCCGTCGAATTTTATGAAACTCCCTTGCTATTATCCCATGCGCCCTGCAATTTCCTGAGCAGAACGATTTGCCCGGCGTGATGCGCATTGTGAACGTTGATGTGCGCGATAATTGAACCCCAGAGCGATTTATTAGTCGCGGAAACTTCTTGCTTGAATTTACTTTCGTCGGCTGATGCGAGCAGATTTCTCCATTCGCTCATTATCGCGTCGAATCTTTCGACTTCCGCCCGCCACGCCTCGTCCGAAACATTTTCCGCGCTCGAAAAAGTCTCGCGATTGTCGCTGGTCGGATAAACGTAATCAATTCCCTGAAAGCGTTTCAGATAAGCCTCGTTATAAAAATTCAGATGGCTCAGAATTTCCCAAATCGAGTTGTCTGAATTTTCCGGCTTCCAAATCGCCTGCTCAGCCGATACATTTTCGACCGCATTTTTCAGCGCGACAAACCAGCCGTTTTCGTCGTAGCAGGCGGTAAATTGTTCGAGCAGAATTTCCTTCGTCGTCATAAATTTTCACTCTTCAGCATATCAAAATCTAAATGATTGCTCGAAGCTTATTCGAGATAAATATACAAAATTGATTTATGCATAAAAATATGTAAAATGATGTATAACTTAATGTCGAAGAAGAATCCAACTCAAAAAGCGAAGCGCGAGAAGAAAGAACGCGAAAGAATAACGATTTATCTTGATTCGGACATTCTCGAATTTTTTAGAACGCGAGCTACTCAACCTGACTTTCCTAAATATCAAGCGCAGATAAACAATG
>DATHBC010000382.1:0-4881 GCA_035296345.1 Pyrinomonadaceae bacterium
GTCGCCCGCCGTAATAAACGGGATAAAGCCTTTGCGGTTTTCATTTTTCAGACGGGTGAAGCTTTCTGTAATTCGGGAATTTTCCATAAATTTATTTCATCATAGAGACGCGGAAAAGAGAAAATAGCCCGCCGATAAACACGGCGATATACACGGACAGGAAATGGATTTTATTTTGTAATCCCGCCGGCTGCCTATGATTTATCTCTGTGCCCGTCGGTGTTTATCTGCGGAAGATTCTCTGTTTTCCGGGCGGGCGGGCTATCTTAAATTTACCAGCGCAATTACCACCTTGCCGTTGTCTTCCAGAATTTCGCTCGAAACCAAATCGCTCCCGGTTAATTCGTTCAAATACTCGAACGGAACGAGAACCAGCACGGGTTTGCCGCCGTTTTGCTCGATAAATTCCTTGACTTCGGCGACGCCGTAAAGATAGCGCTGTTTTCCGTCCGGAAACCGCTCCAGCCTGCCCGCGCCGTAAAATTCCGCGCCCTGCGAGATGCTGTGCAAAGTCAAAATCCTGGCGTCGGAAAATCCTCGCGAATTCGCTTCGTCGATTAAATGTTTGACGGTTTCGCGCTCGGCGTGAGGCTCGCCGAAAAACTGCAAAACCGCGAAAACGAAGGCAAGCATCAGAAACGCCAAAAACTGCAAAGCGATTTCGCGCCGCTTCGACTTTCGCGCAAAATGCGCGACGCATTCCGCCGTCAAAATCAGAGCCGCCGGCAGCGCGGGCAGAATATATCCGGGCAGCTTCGACCAGGAAAACGAAAAAAATACGAGCGGAACGAGCAGCCAAGCCAGAGCGAAAGTCGTGAGCCGCGAGATGCCGGGCGCTGGTTTTTTATCTTCGCCGCGTATTTCGGCATCCCGGCGGAGCGGAATATTTTTAATCAGATTCCAGATTGAAGCCAGAAAAAACGGCAGCCACGGGATCGTCATCAGCGGCAGCACGAGCCAGAAAAACCAGAACGGCTGCGGGTGCAGGTATTTGTTTGAGATGTAACGCTGGAAATGATGCTGAACGAAAAACTCGTCGATAAACGCCCAGCCGTGCGCCCGGTACATCGGCAGATACCACGTGCAGGCGACGACCAGGGTCAGAATCGTTCCCCAGAATAAGCTGGAAACGAATGCTTTAGGCGGAAATTTAAATGATAAAAAATAATAAAGCGCGACAATCGCCAAAGGAAAAACGATGCCGATTAAGCCTTTTGCCAGAAGCGCGACGCCGATAAAAAAATAAAACGAAACTAAAGCCGCGGGCGGCGCGGAGATTTTCGGGAAATTATTTTTTCTCAGCGTTTCGCCGTCTTCCTCGCGGCTCGTTTCCCATATAAAAAAGCTGACGAGCGACGCCGTCAACGGAAAAGTGAGGATAATATCAGAGCTGGCGGCGCGCGCGAAAACCAGCAAACCGATTGACGAAGCGGCAATCAGAGCCAGCCAGTTTGCAAAATCGTCTGCCGCCCGGCGGAGCCCGTTGAATAGTATTTTCGTCGTCCGGCGCTTTGCCAGAATCCAGAGACAAAAAATCGTTCCCAGACCGAACAGCGCCGAGCCGAAGCGCGCGGCAAATTCGGTGACGCCGAAAATTTTATAAGCGGCGATTTCGAGCCAGTAGAGCAGCGCGGGTTTTTCCAGCCAGCGAGAGCCGCCGAGCGTCGGCGTAATCCAGTCGTTGCGCTCGAACATCTCGCGCGCGACCTGCGCGTAGCGCGGCTCGTCGGGACCGAGAAGCGGAACGCCCAGCCCGAAAAAGTATATAAAGATGACGGCAATTGCGAGGAGAATCCAAATCAATTTGTCCGTTATCGGTGAATCGTTCTCGGTTACCATTTGTCGTTTACCGAACTTTGAAAGACAATGAAAGTATCGCTTACCGGGCGCGAATTTCAAAGCGAAGCGGACGAGGATGGAAATCAACGAACAACGAACAACGGGCGACAAACTGCGAACGGCTGTGATTGGCGTCGGCAGTCTCGGCAGGCATCACGCGCGCCATCACGCGGCGTTTGCGGCGGCGGGCAGAACGGAATTAGTCGGCGTTTGCGACGCCGGCGAAGAGACGGCAAAGCAGGTTGCCGCCGAAAACAAATGCGATTATTTCACCGATTGGCGCGCGCTGATTGAAAAGACGGACGCCGTTTCAATCGTTACGCCGACCGGGACGCACACGGAAATCGCCTGCGCTTTTCTGGAAAAAGGCGTTCACGTGCTGGTCGAAAAACCGATTGCGCGAACTCTGGCGGAAGCCGATTTGATGATAGCGACCGCCGAAAAAACGGGCGCGAAACTGATGGTCGGGCATCTGGAAAGATACAATCCGGCGATGGTCGCGCTGCGCCCGCACGTCGAAAATCCGCTTTATTTCGAGATTCACCGCGTCTCGCCTTTTCCGAATCGCTCGCTTGACGTCGACGTCGTGCTCGACGTGATGATTCACGACCTCGACGCCGTGCAATGGCTGGTCGGCGAAAACGTTCCGGTGACGGCGATTCAAGCCGTCGGCATTCCGGTCATTTCCGACAAGGTCGACGCGGCAAACGCGCGCATCGAATTTGAAAACGGCGCGGTCGCCAACGTCACGGCGTCGCGCATCGGCACGGAAAAAATTCGCAAGACGCGCTTTTACCAGACAAACGCTTACGTCGTTCTGGATTACGCGACGAAATTCGCTTCCTTAACCAGTCTCGCGCCGAACGCCATTCACCCGCTGCTCGGAATTTCGGTAAATCGTCTGGAAATCAAAGACGTCGAGCCGCTGCGCGCCGAGCTCGAAGCGTTTCTCCATTCAATCGAACGCGACGTCGCGCCGCCGATTACCGCTTATGACGGCAGGCGCGCCTTGAGTCTCGCTCTAGGCGTTCTGGACAAAATCGAAACGCATCGCAGCCGTTTGAATGTTTAGAAAAGTAATAATGAATTACACGGAATTTCTGGAAAATTTAAAGTCTTCCGGATTTAATGTGAAGCGAAAATCATTTGCCTTCAAGAGTTTCGGCGATTGGTCGGCGGCATTTATCAGGCATGCCGGAGGAATGCTCGGCTCTCCCGGAAAAATTCGTTTCGTTCTCTGTGCCCGACCTGAAAACGCCAAAGGATTGGAAGGCGATACGGCGAACGAGTCTAAAAATCCGCACGATTATCCTTTCAAATTGCTTCCGGAGGAAATCCGTGAACCGCTCAGATACGAGTCGAGGCTTTTGAATTACCGGATGGAATATCTGGACATGGACGCCGATTGGTCGAAAATATACAAACTTTTAACCGAAGACTTGCCGGAAAAACTCGATGAACTTGGCGTCTCCGGTTTGCAGGCTCAGCTCCGGGCGCTGAAGAATCCGGGATATATAGAAAAAATCTGGTTGGAGGAAAGCGTCAAAACTTAATAAAGAAGCAATTTTCCGAATGAAAAATCAAATCTCCGCATTTTTACAATCCCGAATCGAAGCCGAAGATTTTCCGTCCGCCGTCTGTCTCGTCGCGGAAAAAGGCGAAATCGTTTTGCAGGATGCGGTCGGCTTGGCGGTCGTCGAGCCGGAAAAAATCGCAGCAAAACCCGATACGATTTACGATTTGGCGAGTTTGACGAAAGTTTTGATAACGGGCTTGCTCTGCGCGAAACTGATTGAAAAGGGCGAGATAAATCCGGCGGAAAAGGCGGCGAAATATTTCGACGAATTTGCGGCGGCGGAAGAAAAGCGCGAAATCACGATTGGAAATTTATTGACGCACAATTCCGGATTTCCGAGCTGGAAGCCGTTTTATTTATTCGCCGGTTCCAAATTTCAAATTCCGCATTTAATCGCGCGGGAACCGCTGGTAAATCCGATAAATTCAAAGGTCGTCTACAGCGATTTTAATTTTTTGCTGCTCGGCTTTCTGCTGGAAAAGATTTATGGCGAAAGTCTGGATAAAGTGGCGAAAAGGGAGATTTTCGCGCCTTTGGATTTAAAAAATACGTTCTTTAATCCGCCGTCAGAGTTTCTGGGAAAAATCGCCGCCAGCGAAAAGGGAAACGAATTTGAGAAGCAAACTGCCGAAGAAACGTTCCCGGAAATCCGCATTCCGCATTCCGCATTCCGCGAATATCAAATCCGGGGCGAAGTCCACGACGGGAATTGTTATTTTATGGACGGCGTTTCCGGTCACGCCGGACTTTTTTCGAACGCCGAAGAAGTTTTTCGCCTCGCGCAGCAGTTTTTGCCCGCGACCACCTCGCTTTTCAAACCGGAAACCTGCCGGCTTTTTCGCACCAATTTCACGAAAGGCTTAAACGAGGCTCGCTCAATCGCTTTTCAGCTCGCCGAAACGCCGGATTCGACCGCGGGCGAGGCTTTGTCGAAAGACAGCTTCGGACATCTCGGCTTTACCGGGACGAGCCTCTGGATCGACCCGCAGAAGGAAAGAATTTTTATTCTGCTGACGAACCGCACGCACAATCGCCGCCCGCCGTTTGTGCTTCTGAACTCGGTCAGACGCAGATTTCACGAGTTGGCAGCTTCTTTGTTAACTGATAACTGATAACTGAGAACTGATAACTGATAGTTGAAAACTGATAGTTGAGAACTGAGAATTAAAAGCTGATAGCTGACGGCTGACGGCTATTTCCAGTTCTCAGTTCTCACTTCTCAGTTATTAAGACCGAATGGAAGTCTCGGGCATCTAAATATTAGAAACCATAATCAAAATGAAGCGTTTTCTCTTCCCTGAAGAACGTTAATCCGCCTGGAGATTCTGAAATGAGAAAAATCATATTTGTTTTGTTGTGTGTAAGTGTATTCAGCTTCAACGCTTTGGCGCAGACGACCAATCCTTCGCGCCCGCGCGTCAGCCCGTCGCCGACGCCTAATCAGCAGCAGCGGCAGCCTGGCGATT
>DATHBC010000383.1:0-2053 GCA_035296345.1 Pyrinomonadaceae bacterium
CACGGCGGTGCAGGGTGATTACGACGGCGACGGCAAAACCGATCCGGCGATAATGCGGCGCGGTACAGACGGGCTGAAATACTTCATCGTGCAAGGCAGCCAGCGCGGACTTTTTACTGTCCAATGGGGATTGGATACGGATTCGCCCTGACAAAATTGAAAGACAAAGAATATATCCGCTAAATAAAAAATTAATCAAAGTCTTTATTTGACAGTTACTTCGTCACTCCAATACAATGCCTTTGTTTCCTGCCTGAAGCGGTATTCAAAAGGTTCACGAAACGTAGCGTAGGAGCAAAATGAACGAGCAAGCCGGAAAACTTGTCGGGGTGGAAGTTTCAAGCCTGGTTTTAAGAGCCGTCTGCCTGAATCGGGCGGGCGAAGCGGTTGACCTGGCGGAAGCCGCCATTGACCGCCGCGAGAGCATCACATCACAACTCATCAATTTTATTAATCAAATAAAACCGCGCTTCGGCGATTTCGGAAATCGCGTCGGCGTCGCCGTCTCCGGTCTGATTGACCGGCGCACGAATCGCGTCGCGTTGTCGCGTCACACGCCGGAATACGTCGCCGTCGACCTCGCCTCGGAAGTTCGCCGCGCCACCGGACTGGAGGTCGTTCTGGAAAACGACGCCAACGCCGCCGCCTACGGCGAGTTTGCGCTCGGCGCGGGACGCGGGACGCATAATATTTTCTATGTTCTGCTCGGCGCAGGAATAGGCGGCGCGTTTATCATCGAAGGCAAATTATGGCGCGGCGCTTCGGGATTCGCGGGCGAGTTCGGGCATCTTCTGATTGATTCCGAAGAAGATTTGCGGCTCGAAGACGTCGCCAATTCCGCAAACATTCTGCGCCGCATCAAAACCCGAGTGCACCAGGACAGCACGTCTTCGCTGGTCAGAATCAGGGAAGACCAGTTGAGCATCGGTGATTTGGTCAATGCCGCAAACAGCGGCGACGGCTTTACGCAGATGATGCTCGAACGCACCGGAACTTATGTCGGGACGGCGATTGCCAGCGTCATAAACCTGCTGAATATCGAAAAAATCGTGGTCGGCGGCGAGATTATGGGCGCGAGCGAACCGATTCTGGAAGGCATCCGGCGCAACGCGCGCGAATTGTCGTTTCAGCCGAGCTTCGAGACGACGGAAATCGCCGCCGGACAGCTCGGAAATCGCGCCATCGCCGTCGGCGCGGCGCTGCTTTTAAGCGGCAGTCACTAGAGGTTTTCGAATAAGATTCAAGTTTCCGTATAAATCGAAAAAAGTAATTAGTTTTATCAGTCAAACTAATTTAGTGAAAACTTGCACAAAGTCTTTGAAAAAACTATTTTTAAAGATGTAAGCGGCGGAAAAGAAATTATCTCTGCCGACGGAATTGCCAGATGGCGAAAAAAATCTGTAACATTGAAGAAAGTTTTTGGTAGAGTATTAGAAGAAGTAAAAAAACAATATAGCCTAATAAAAACTTGACAAAAAAATCAGGTTTTGTGCGGTCGAATTGTAATTTGCAGACGGAAATTTCCCAAGCGAGAGACGAGTAAACAAGAATGGCTCAAGTTTTTCATCGAAGCGCGAATAATATTGCCAAAACCAGTATCGTTTTGGCAGTTATTTTAGGCGGGGTGGGCTTTTGGGTGGTAATGCAGATAGCGCGTTCGTCGTATATGACGGGACGCTATCTGGAAAAGCAGCAGCCCGTTCAATTCAGTCATAAACACCATACGGGCGACGACGGCATCGACTGCCGCTACTGTCACACGACGGTCGAAACGACGGCGAGCGCCGGGATGCCGCCGACGCAGACCTGTATGAACTGCCACAGCCAAATCTGGGCGGACAGCCCGTATCTGGAGCCGGTTCGCGCCAGCTTCCGCGAAAACAAGCCGATTGAATGGGAGCGCGTCCACGACCTGCCGGAATACGTCTATTTCAACCATTCGATTCACGTCAACAAGGGCGTCGGCTGCTCGTCGTGCCACGGCGACGTCGCGAATATGCCGGCGGTTTATCAGGAATACACACTGCAAATGGAATGGTGTCTGTCGTGTCAC
>DATHBC010000384.1:0-9638 GCA_035296345.1 Pyrinomonadaceae bacterium
TCGAGCAATAAAATGTCAGGCTTTTGCAGCAGCAAACGGCAGAGCGCGACGCGGCGTTTTTCTCCGCCGGACAAAACTTTTACCGATGTGTCGCCGGGAGGACAACGCAGCGCGTCCATCGCCATTTCCAGCCGCGAATCCAAATCCCAGGCGTCCGAAGCGTCCAGTTTTTCCTGCACTTCGCCCTGACGTTCGATAAGCGCGCTCATTTCGTCGTCGCTCATCGGCTCGGCAAATTTCAGGTTGATTTCTTCAAACTCTTTTAATAAATCGACCGTTTCCCGCACGGCTTCCTCGACAATTTGCCGGACGGTTTTCGTTTCGTCCAGCTTCGGTTCCTGTTCGAGATAGCCGACCGAATAACCTTTCGAGAAAACGACTTCGCCGTTAAATTCCTTATCCGTTCCCGCGATAATGCGCAAAAGCGAAGATTTTCCCGACCCGTTCAAACCGAGAACGCCGATTTTCGCGCCGTAAAAAAACGACAGGTAGATGTCTTTCAGGACAGGCTTTTTGTCGTAAAACTTGCTGACCTTGACCATCGAAAAAATAATTTTATTAGGTTCGTGATTGCTCATTTTGTTTATATTTTTATTGAAGTTTAAACTAATAACAATAGCGAAATAATCCGGTTCAGGCAAAAGCGGGAACTGAAATTCGAGCGAAAACCGGCGAAGATTTCCAATGCGTCGCGGATAAAAACCCGGGCTGGAAAAGCAACTTAAAACGGCTGCGGGAAATCTCAAAAAAGGGAAAATAGTTTTATGAGCAAACTGCAAAATCTTTTCACACTCGTTCTCTTAACCTTTGTTTTTGTGATTTCGGCAAAGGCTGATAGCTGGGCGCTGCCCGAAAAAAAGACCGTCTGTTCGGAAAACAAAAAATTCTGCTTTAAAGTCATTCCCAAAAAACTCGCCGGGCAGCTAGATTATTTTGAAGACAAAGAAGCCGGAAAAGAAAACGCGGGCGCGGACAAACGCGAGAAAGAAAATTACGCGAAAGGCATTTTTTACGCGCGCGATAAATTCGGGAATCTGCGCGAGCGATGGAAAATCAAGCTCGTCAACGAAGTTTCGCCCGTCGATATTCTGGTTTCAAATGAGGGCGATTACGTCATAACTTTTGACAACTGGCACAACGTCGGTTACGGGAACGACGTAGTCGTTATTTACGACGCGGCAGACGGTAAGTTGGTTAAAAATCTAGGCTTATCGGATTTTCTAACCGACAGCGACATCGAAAACCTGCCGAGAACTTCAAGTTCTATCTGGTGGCGCGGCAAACATTTTATCGAAACGCCTGAAAAACGGCTCGTTCTGCGCGTGACGAAAGGCAGACCGCCTTCTGAAAAAGAAAGCAATTATTTTCAGGTGAGAGTCGATTTGAGCACCGGCAGTGTCCTTGACGAAAAGCGCGACCGTTTTCCGAGCCTTCAGTTTTTGCTTGAACAATTTGACGCGAATCAGGAACAAAACATCAACGCGATTTCAAAAAACGAAAAGGAAAACGAGTGTTTTGCGGGAAAAAATCCCCAAAAGCTCAGCGCCGCCGATTTTTTGAAAAAGGTAATTGCAAAAGAAATGCCGGCTTATCCTCCGGCGGCAAAAGCGGTCGGAGCGACGGGAAATGTTATCGTCGAAGTTTTAGTCAGCGAGAGCGGCGAGGCTGCGTGCGCGCGTGTAATTTCCGGACACCCGCTTTTGAGTGGTTCCGTTCTGGCAGCCGTGAGAAAATGGAAGTTTGAGAAAAGCGACGCAAGCTATTCCGGCTACATCGGATTTGCCGGAAAATCAATTTTAATCTCGCCCGAAGGAAAAATCATCGAATAAAAAGTTTCTCACAAACGAAATCGCAAACCGGCGCGCATAAAACGCGGCGCGGCGACGGTTCGATTCGGCGTCAAGCCGATGTCGTAGCGATTGTTAAAAACATTCTCGATTGCCGTAAAAATCTCGATTTTTTTCGCCGCGCGATACGATGCGAAAACGTCGAGCGTGAAAAACGGGCGCAGGCGCAGGCTGTTTAAATCGTCTTCAAACTGCGCGGCGGAAATCCTTGCCTGAGCGCCTAAGGAAAAACGCGACGGCGGGCGATAAAACATTTGCAGATTCAACTGCTCGCGCGGAACTTGCGGCAGAAATTTCCCGACTAAATCGGGATTTGCGGGAAATCGGGCGACGCGCGAATCGACCAGCAGATAACTCGCCGAAAGGCGCAAATCCTTTCTGAGCAAAAATTCCGCGTCCAGCTCCAATCCGCGCGCCCTCGTTTTGCCGACGTTCCGGCGCTGGCGGGTAATCAGATTCGGCGTCGAGGTTAAAGTTACGCTGACGACCGGGCGCGAAATTTCCGCGACGAAAAAATTGCCGCGCAAATGCAGGCGACCGGAAAAGTGCGTGAAATTTATTCCGCCTTCAAAATTATCGGCGCGCTCGGATTTTAAATTTTCGTTCGCCAGCGTTAAGACGCTGCCGACGCGAAAAGCGCGATAAAGCTCGTTTAAGGTCGGCGCGCGAAACGATTTGGAAAACGCGGCGTAAAGCGAGAAATTTTCGTCTATGCGATAAAGCGCGGCAAGACGCGGGCTGAAAGCGCTCTCGCGGCGATTCGCAAAAACGACGACCGTCGTTTGATTCGTCGTCAGATTTCGCGTCGCCGAATGCGCATCGGTGTTTTTCCAGATGTCGAAGCGCGCGCCGGAGCTTAAGCTTAATCTATCGCTCGCGCGCCAGAAATCCTGCGCCGAAACGGAAAACGTTTGTTCTTTTCCGCCCGCGCCGACCGCCGAAGCTGCGCGATTGTTGGCGAAAATCGTTTCGTCGCTCGCGCCGCGAACTTCGCGAAGCTCGAACGCGGACGAGATTGCGTGATTGCCGAAAGCTTTCGACCAGGAAAGGTTTGCGCCGGCAGCCTGCGACGGAACGCGCTGGACGCGCGTCAGGTTTTCCGTGTTCCGGTCGGCGGAAACGCCCGAAAACGTCTGGTCGTAAATTTGTTTTTCCAGAAAAGCGCGAAGCTGAAACGCGCCCGCCCCGGTTTCCGGGAAATTCGCGCCGAAGACGGCTTGCCGAAAATAAGTCCGGTTCTTTTGCAGCCGCGTCCCGTTATCGCGATTTTCCGAAAACAAATTTCCGCGCAGAAAGATTCTCGCCTTATTAAAAAACTGCGGTTCCGCGCGTCTCTGCGATAAATTTTCGTTAAATCTTTTTTCCAGCGTCAGAAAACCGTTTCGATAGCGGCTGTCGGCGTAAAAATCCGCCGCGCCGCGCTCTGTTTCCGCAACCGGAATATAGCCGCGAGTTTTAAAAGCGTCGAGCGACGCCGAAAGATGCCAGCCGTTTTTGCCGAACGCGCCGAACGCGCTGCCATCGAACGTGTTCTGCGTTCCGGCTGAAGCTTCAAAACTCAGAAGCGGTTTTTCGCCCGTCGATTTTGTCCGTAAATTTACCGCGCCGCTCAACGCCGCGTCGCCGTAGAGCGAGCTGGCTCCGCCGCGCAAAGCCTCGATTTGCTCGATGGCGGATTTCGGCGCGCGCGTCCAATACGTCCAGCCGCCGAAAGCGTCGTTTATCGAAACGCCGTCCAGCAAAACCGAAGCGCGAGACGCGCCGCTGCCCGCCATTCCGCGAAAATTTGCGCCCTGCGCGGTCGGATTCGTCGTGCGGCTCGAACTGCGGCGAAACAAGGCGAACCCGGCGATTTGCCGTAAAGCGTCGTCGACGGTTGGCGCGGCGGTCGCGTCCAGATTTTCGCGCGTTAAAACGACGACGCTCGCCGGAGTTTCGCTCAGGCGAGTTTCGGTTTGCGTGATGGAAACGGTGACCTCTTCGCGCAGGTTTTCGGGCGACAAAACGATTGCTAAAGGCGCGCCGAAATCCTCTGCGCCGATTCTTTTTTTGTAGGTGGCAAAGCCTTTTGCGGTGATTATTAAACCGAGATTCGTTTCGTTGTTTGCCGCCACGGAAAATTTTCCTTCGGCGTCGACTGAGGTTTTAGCGACGATTTTATTTTGATTTATGAGAGTGACGCTCGCGGTTGTCACGGGCGCGTTTCGCGCGTCGGTGACAGTTCCGGAAATTGTTTGGGCGATTGCCGGAAAAGCGAGAAAAAGCAGAAAGAAAATTAAACGCAAGGGCGCAAAGCGGCAAAGGCGCGGCGAAAATGAAAAAGAAGATTTGAACAGGAAATTAAAAATGAAACCGCAGATTTTCGCGGATGAACGCAGACGAGAAAATTCAGGATAAGAAATAATAGATTTTATCCTGTTTATCCCGTCCATCCTGTTTGAATTCCCCTTGTTCATTTTGAAAAGCTAAAAAGTAACGTTGAAAGGCTAAAAAGTAACAATTTGCCGTCGCGCCGTTAATTTATCTATTCGCTCGCGTTTTATTTCAAAGCCGATTCCGGGCGCTTCCGGAGCGACGATGGTTCCGTTTTCCGTGACCTCGACCGCCGGGTCGATAACGTCTTCGTGCCAGTAACGCTTTGACGCCGAAACGTCGCCGGGCAGCGTAAAGCCGGCGAGCGTCGACATGGCTATATTATGCGCTCTGCCGACGCCGGATTCCAGCATTCCGCCGCACCAAATCGGAATCTGATTTTCGCGGCAGACTTCTTCGACCAGTTTCGCCTGCGCGTGACCGCCGACGCGACCGAGCTTGACGTTGATGATTTTTCCCGCGCCGATTTCAATCGCCTTGCGCGCGTCTTCGGGCGATTTGACGGATTCGTCCAGGCAAATCGGCGTGCGAATTTCGCGCTGCAGTTTCGCGTGGTTGAGCATATCGTCGTGCGCGAGCGGCTGCTCGAACATCATCAGAGCAAATTCGTCCATTCGTTTGAATAAATCGACGTCGCGCAGCGAGTAAGCCGAGTTAGCGTCGCCCATCAATAAAATATCGCCGAATCTCGCGCGCACCCGGCGGACGACTTCATAATCCCAATGCGGCGCGATTTTGATTTTTATTCGTCGATAGCCCGCGTCCAGCTCAATCTGAATTTTTTCAAATAGTTGTTCGACCGAATCCTGTATGCCGATGGAAACGCCGCACGCGATTTCCCGGTTGACGCCGCCGAGATGCCGCCACAAAGGCACGCCGAGTTTTTTCGCTTCCAAATCCCAGCAAGCCGTCTCAATCGCCGCTTTCGCCATCCGATTTCCGCGCACGCGCCGCATCACGCGCCAAATCTGCGAAGCCGTCTCGACTTCTGCGCCAATCGTCATCGGCGCGAGAATTTTTTCCAGCGTCACCCAAGCGGCGTCCGTCCATTCCTCGTTATACGAGGGCGTCTCGCCGCAGGTCACCTCGCCCCAGCCTTCCGCGCCCGTCTCGTCGGCGACGCGCGTCAAAATTATTCTTCTCTCGTAGGTTCTGCCAAAGCTCGTTTCAAAAAAATGCACGAGCGGCAGATTGATTTCGATAAGCTCGATTGATTTGATTTTCATCTTTAAAATAACCGGGACAAGCAAAACAAACAGAATAATGAATTATTCCGCCCGTGTCCACATTCGCCGGAAACGCTTTTAAAAACCGCGATTGTTTTCCGCGCGGGTTTTGTGCAAAATTATCACGGCAATTCCATTTTCCCGTCCTGAAGGAGACAGGCAAACGATGAACTACCCGATTGATTTTTCTTTTAAACTGCTGGCTCTAGCGAGCCAAATCCGCATCAATGACGCCAACGGGCAGATGCTCGGCTATGTCAAACAAAAACTTTTCAAGCTGAAAGAAGACATCCGCGTTTACACCGACGATTCGCAGACGAACCAGATTTTCGGCATCCGCGCCGACCGCATTCTCGATTTTTCCGCCAAATATAATTTTACCGACCGCGCCGGCAGCCTGCTCGGCTCGATTCGGCGGCGCGGAATGCGCTCGCTGTGGAAGGCGCACTACGAGATTTACGACGAGCGCGAAAATCAGGTGATGGAGATTCGCGAAGAAAAAGGCTGGGTGAAAGTCGTCGATTCGCTGGTCGGCGAAGTCCCGGTCGTCGGCATGTTTTCCGGCTATTTGTTTAATCCGGCTTATCTGATTTCGCGCGCCGACGGCACAATCGTCGCCCGAATGCAGAAACAGCCCGCCTTTTTTGAGGGGAAATTTCAACTGACGCAGCATGCGCCGATGAATCAAAGCGAAGAAACACGGCTGCTTTTGAGCGTTTTGACGATGACTCTACTCGAACGCGCGCGGGGTTAAAGATGCAGGCGGAAGATTTTGTTTATTTATACGAAGTCGAGGATAAGCTCTGGTGGTTTGTCGGAATGCGCGAGATTTCCGCCGCGCTGCTGGACGAGTTTTGCCTGGAAAAAAATATCGGAAACGTTCTGGACATCGGCTGCGGCACGGGCTTGAATCTGAAATGGCTCGAACGCTACGCGAAAGCCGAAGCCGTCAAAGGACTGGACGTCGAGAAAACGGCGCTGGATTTTTGTCGCGAGCGCGGCGAAAATTTTTTAACGCAAGCCTCGGCGACCGCTTTGCCTTTCGCCGACGCGAGCTTTGATTTGGTGACGAGCTTTGACGTTCTGGTGCAGATTCCCGGCGAAAAGGCGGACGAGCAGGCGATTGCGGAGATGCACCGGGTTTTAAAATCGAAAGGCTTGGCTTTTGTCCGCGCGGCAGCTTACGAATGGATGCGCAGCGGTCACGACCGAGCCTTAAACACGCAGCGCCGCTACACAATCGGCGAATTATCGCAAAAGCTCGAAAACGCGGGCTTTACGATTTTGCGAAAAACTTATGCGAATGCTCTGCCGTTTCCGCTCGCGGTCGTTCGCCGTCTGGCTTTAAAGCCAATCGGTTTATCGGACAAAGGCTCGGACGTAAAACCTTTCCCGCCGTCGCTGGAATGGCTAAACCGCGTCTTAACGCGCGCGCTGCTTTCCGAAGCGAAATTTCTGAAACGCCCGAACGCGAGATTTCCCCTCGGCTTGTCGGCAATCTGCGTCGTCAGAAAAGACTGATTTTCATTTGACGCGGCGCAGCGCCGAAAAGGTTTTGGAATTGCTGTTTTCGTCTGCGGCGTTCCAATAGCGGTCGCGATTTCGCTGATAAAACTCAATCGTCCGCTTTAAGCCTTCGTCCAAATCCACCTGCGGTCGCCAGCCGAGAATTTGCTCGATTTTTTTGTAGCTGCAATTGCAGTTCCCGACGTCGGTTAACTGGCGTTCGGGCGGAAACGCGACGCCGACGATTGCGCCGCGACCGGTCAGATTAATCAGCTTGCCGGCGATTTCCGCCAGGCTGACGATTTGATGATGCCCGAGATTAAAAATCTCGCCTTCGGCTTCTTCGCTTAAGCCCGCGAGCAGCAGCGCGTCGACTACGTCGTCGATATAATTCATATCGCGGCTTTGTCTGCCGTCGCCGAAAAGCTGGATGGTTTCGCCGTCAATCGCCTGCCGGATAAACCACGCGATAAAGCCCTGGCGGTTGTGATGCATCTGCTGGCGCGGACCGTAAGTGTTTGTCAGGCGCAGGCTTACGGTTCGCAAGCCGTAGGCGCGCTGGTAGAGCAGATGATACATTTCCGCCGCGTATTTGTTGATGCCGTTGATGTCCATCGGCTGGACGCGGTGCTGCTCGTCAATCGGCAGATAAGCCGGCTTGCCGTAAACCTGCCGCGTGCTGGTGAAAACGATTTTGACGTGCGGGTTAAACATCCGGCAGGCTTCGAGCAGTGTCAGGTGAATCGCGCAGTTAAGCTGCAAGTCGCGCTGCGGCAGGCGCATCGAATCGATGTGGCTGACGCTGCCCGCGAGATTGAAAATATAATCGACGCCGCCGACCAGGTGATTAATCACCCAACTGTCGCCCACATCGGCGACGTGCAGCTTGACGCGGTCTTTAAAGTCTTCGATGTTGTATAAATTCCCGCCCTGGTCTTCGCTGAGCGAATCGATAATGGTGAGGTCGACGTCACCGATTTCAGCCAGACGACGCGCCAGATTGCTGCCGACGAAACCCAATCCGCCGGTTATCAGGACGGAGCGACCTTTGTATTTTTCGAAGGAGATACTCATAAATTACAGGCGTTCGCACAGAATCAGAGCGCATAACACCAGATTTTCACCGTTTTTTCTGAGAACTACGAGCCTAAACCATAGGGAGAAAAAATCGAATAAAGTTTTCGTCACGCGCCGTATGGTAAAAAACTGTGATTTCCCGTAAAGACGCTCATAATGATTAACGCCGGTTTCGCGAAAGCGCGCCCCGACCCGGTTAAGTTTGTAAACGAGTTCGACACAGATGCTGCCGCTGGTAGAAGATAGGGCTATTTTCTCTGAAAACTCTCTACGAATCAAGCGAAAATCGCAATCGACGTCGCGAATCGGCAAAGAAAACAGCAAATGCGCCAGCCGATTGTAAAAACCGCCGATGACCTTTCGGTTTACCGCGTCGCCGCGCTCCAGCTTATAACCGTTCACGACGTCCGTTTCCGCATCGAGCAAAGCGTAAAGCTTCACGATTTCGCGCGCGTCGTATTGCCCGTCGCCGTCCGTGTAAAAAATCAAATCCCTGGTCGCCGCGCGAAAACCGCTCTGCAAAGCGCCGCCGTAACCTCTGTTCGCTTCGTGCTCGACGACGCGAACCTCTTTGTGTTTTTCCGCCAGCTCGCGCAAAACCTCGCCCGTTTCGTCGGTGCTTCCGTCATTGACGACGATAACCTCGTAATCGTCGGTCAGAGACGGCAAGACCTCCAGCGCGTCGGCGACCAGTTTTCCGATTGATTTGGCGTCGTTGTAAGCGGGGAAAAACACGCTGATTCCCGGCGGACGCGAATTTTTACTTTGCATAGAAGATTCGTGTAAAAAAGATATTTCTCCGGCGGCGCGCAAGCTGAAAAGACAGAAACCCGCGCAACCGCCCGGAGGCAAAACCGGAAAGAAAAAACTTCTTTTTCGTGAGTTTTGCAGCCTGAATTTCTTAAAACTTAATAATCCTCAAGTTATGGACTCGCCGGCACATAGAGATAAACGGGAAAAGACCTTTCCGGCGCGCTCTGCGACATCGGAACCAGACGATAATTCGGAAATCTCAATTGCAGACTGTCGTCATACCAGACAATCGCGGCGTAGCGACCCGTTTTTACTTCTCGCTCGAAAGCCTCGCGCAGCTCCGGCGACCAGCCGTGCTCGTATTCGCTGAAATCGTCGAAATGAAAGCGGCAGCCGCTCCAGACGACCATTTCGGCGGCGACGCTGACGCACGTGCTGTCCGGCGAGGCGGGCGCGACGGTTTTCGCCGTGCGGTCTAAAATTTCCCGGTAATAACCGAGCGCCTGCCAGCGCACGCGCTCGCCGTGCAGAATCCGCGCCAGTTGAAACGCGCCGCCGAGCGTGAATAAAACAATCATCGCCAAACCGAGTTTCGGCAGCAGCAGATAATCTCTCTTAAAATCAGCGTAGATGCATCCGCAGATAATCGACAGCAGAAACGAGCTTTCGATGTAATAATTCACGTTTGCGCCGACTCTGCCGCCCGAAACGAAAGCCGCGCTGAGAGAAATCAGAAAGTAAAACAAAATCAAGAGCTGCGGCGAGCGCAAAACGCCGGAAAGCTTTTCGCGGTTTGCCGAAAAAAGAAACTTTCGCCGCCGGTAAACAAAAATGAGCAGAAAAACGAGCGCAAAGG
>DATHBC010000385.1:0-2218 GCA_035296345.1 Pyrinomonadaceae bacterium
TGGCTCTGGTAAGCCCAATAAGCCAGCAAATCTTCAATCGGCGCGTCGTCCTTCGGCGGGTTGCTTTTATTCAGAAAATTTTCCGGTCGCGGCTTAGCCCCCGATTTTACCAGAGGATGCGGCGGCGGCGGCGCGGGTAAATTAAGCAGATTTAATAAAATATTGTTTTCCGCCTGTGAAGCGGGCGAAAAAACGAAAAATCCGAAAATCAGTAAGAAAAAACACAAACCAACGGCGGACAAAAATCGCTTCATATTATAATCCTTTCTTTTACTGCTGCTGAGATTTAATAACTTATCCAGAGAGAAAAATCAATATTTTTATAACGGCTCGGCTTTCTGCGGGCGAAAAACCTGTGGGTCGGAGAAATAAACATCATTACAGATTACGACGTTTTCGGCAACGAGAGGCTGAAAAATTGCTTTATCAAACAAAAAATTTATTTTCTTTCGCCCGCTTCCAAAGTTATTAGACAAAACAAACGAAAAAAAGTTCCGCTTTCCACCTTTTTCTAAAAAATAAAAATCGCGGAAACGCTTTGATAAACATTTCCGCGATTTTTATTTATAAAGAAACGCGCCGTCTAAGCCTGAGCCGTTTCGGTTTTGTCTTTTTTCTCGCGCTTGATGCCGCCGATCTGGACGAGATTTTCGCCTTTGATGTTGTTTTTCTCCATCACCATCTGCTGATAAAGCTTGCGCATCATCTGCATTTCTTCGGCGGCGGTTTTCGGTCCTTCCATTTCCGGTTTGTTCGGACGCGCCAAATCGGTTTCGTTCAAAACGAGACTGTGCGCCGCATCGCCGAGCTCGACGTGCTTGCCGCGCGCGAAAACTTCGTGACGACCGTGGTCTTTATACCATTGAGCGACCGTCGCGTTCTGGTGCATGTGCTCGATGATATTTCTCCAGCCGATGCCCGTGTTGTAAGCGCAGAAGGAAATTTCGCCTTCCTGCGTGCCGTAGGGAATGATGCACATTTCCGTGCGGCGGAAATCGTAGTTGAACAAATCCTGAAACCACATTCCCGCGATGAAAAGGAAGTTCCACGGGTCTTGACGACGTTTTTCGATGTCTTCCATCGTGCGGTCGGGACCGACCTTGCCGTAATCCTTTCCGCTTAAGCCGAACGATTTATCGAATTTCTTCAAAATTCCGCCGAGCGTCAGGCTCTGCGGCGAGCCGTACGGGTTGTAGTTTTTCAAAAGCGCCAAGCCCATCATCAGATTCGAGAACCACTTGCCGCGATTCGTGTCGGTGATGTGCTTCATGTCCGTGACCAATCCCTGAATGTTCAGAAATTGCGGAACCGGAGCCATTTCCTTCGTTTCCTTATTGACCATCACGGCGGTTCCGACGCCGCAGTTCGGGTGGCAGCCGCAGGAAACCTGTCCCCATTCGGCTTCTGGTCCGTGAACGACGTCCGCGAAATCGGCAAACGCGCCCATCAATGAAAGCGGAAACCAATCGCGCGTCGGCTCGGTGATTCCGACCTGTTTCTGCACGTCCTGCGCCAGATGCGACAAGGTGTAACGCTGCTGCAAACGTCGCTGCTCGGTAATGTGCTCGTCGCGTCCGGTAAAGGAAACCGGCTGGAACGCGATAAACGAAATCTTTTTCGGATTGTCCAGCGCGAAACGAATAATCGAGCCGACCTGGTCGTTGTTGATTCCGTTTACCAGCGTCGTCACGAGGATAATATCGACGCCCGCTTCGTGCAGGTTGTTGATGGCTCTTAATTTGACGTCGAACAAATTGCCGATTTGGCGATGCGAGTTGGCGTCGTTGCCGATTCCGTCAAATTGCAGATAGACGAAGCGAAGTCCGGCTTCGGCAGCCTGGCGGCAGAATTCTTTCGATTTGGCGAATTCGATGCCGTTGGTGGCGGCTTGCACCGAGTTGTAGCCGACTTTGCGCGCGTAGCGAACCGCTTCGAGAAAATGCGGCGACAAGGTAGGCTCGCCGCCCGAATACTGAACCGACATCTGGCGGCGCGGCTTGATTTGAATCGCGTTGTCGAGAATTTCCTTCACGTCGTCCATCGAAAGCTCGTGAACGAAGCCGACCTGGTTGGCGTCCATAAAACACGGGTCGCACATCATATTGCAGCGGTTGGTTAAATCCACGGTCAAAACCGCGCCCCGCCCATATTTGATTGTCGAAGAGCCGTGATTATGCAGTTTTTCGTCGTTGTGCGCAGCAATATCGCGTCCCGGAAA
>DATHBC010000386.1:0-3557 GCA_035296345.1 Pyrinomonadaceae bacterium
GACGCCGCTCGAACCGGCGTGCGTTTTGGTTTACACGCCCGGACGCTATCGCTTTTTCGATTTCGTCAAAATCGGCTCGCTGCTGACGGTGATTGTTTTCCTCGTCGTCATTTTCCTTGTCCCGCTGGTCTGGGGACTTTAGAGTGGAAAAGTGAAAAGGTGAAAAGGTGAAAAAGTCGGCTGGCGAGAAATAAAAGTGAAAAGGTGAAAGAGTGAAAAAGTTGGCTGGCGAGAAATAAAGGCGCTTTTTCACTTTTTCACTTTTTCACTGTTCCAGCACGCTAGTAGAAGCTATGCAATTTCATTGCAAGAATTTATTATGTCTTCTTTTCTTAATCTGAAAAGATTAAATCAAGCAAATTATATTTGCGTTCCGATTCTTAAACCTCTGCACTTCCAGTGCAGAGTCGTTTAGTTTTAAACCTTTTCACTTTTTCACTTTTAAACCTTTTCTTTTTCACTTATGATGAAACTTTAGTTTTCGGGTTTCCGTAATACCTTTGCGTCATGATTACCGCAGCAAACGCACTACTAACATTAGAAAATTTACGCGCTTTGACCGATGCCGAGCTGATTGCGAAAGCGATTGCCGGACGCGAAGACGGTTTCGAGGAGCTGGTGCGCCGCTACCAGCGTCCGATTACTTCGTATGTCTACCGGATGCTCGGCAATTACGACGCTTCGCTCGACGTGACGCAGGAAATTTTTATCAAAGTTTATAATTCGATGTCGCGCTACAGCACGGAATATAAATTTTCCACCTGGCTTTATAAAATCGCGCACAACGCTTCGATTGATTACCTGCGGCGCAACTCGGTCAGCCAGCAGAGCCTCGAAGCGGAAAACAAGGACGGCAGCTACGAGCTTCAGATTGAGAGCAAGCGGCTTTCGCCCGAACAGGAGCGCGAGCGCAGCGAATGGCGAACGGAAATCGAAACGGTCGTCAAATGCCTGCCCGCCGGTTATCGCGAATTGATTGTTTTGCGCCACTCGCAGGATTTAAGCTACGACGAAATCGCCGAAATCACCAATCTGCCGCTCGGAACGGTGAAAAACCGGCTTTTTCGCGCGCGAGAGATGATGCGCGATATGTTTATCGAACGCGGTTTTACGGGAATAAGCTAAAAGGAAAAAACGGCTTTTCCGTATGCGTGCGGTATCGGCTGAATATGTCCTTGCAAGCCCGGAGCGAAGGCAGATACAGCCTGTGACGACGGTTAAGTTTTTGAAATAGAAACTGCTGACAGCTAATTGCTGATTGCTAAAAGCTATCTAAATGAAAGAGCAAGACGGTAAAACCGAACAAACCTGCCCGCGCGCGGACATCGCCGTTTACATCGACGGCGAGCTTGCGCCGCCTCAGGAACTTGCTCTGGAACAACATCTGGTCGCCTGCGAAACGTGCCGCACGGAATTGAACGAGCAGAAAAAGCTGCTTCGCGCGCTGGATTTTCTGCTCGAAGAAAAGCCCGCCGACATTGAAATTCCGAAAAATTTCGCGCGCGTCGTAGCGACGCGCGCCGAGAGCAATGTCAGCGGCTTGCGCAATCGCGAAGAACGCCGGCGGGCGGTTTTCCTGTGCGCTTCGCTCGGTTTGATTGCGCTCATCGGGCTCGGCGCGGAAGCGAAAACCGTTTTTGCCGCTTTCGGCGCGGTTTTTGAACAGGTTATCGCTCTCGCCGTTTTTGTCGGGCATCTGATTTATGACGTAGCCTTCGGCGTCGTCGTAATCCTGCGCTCGCTGGCTAATCAGACGTTTGTCGGCGGGGCGCTGCTCGTCGCGCTGGTCGCCGTCGTTTTCTGGGTTGTTTCGCGCGCCGTGCTCACGCGCCTGCGACACTCAGCGCCCGTGTCGCACCTGAAAAAGTGATTTATACAGCAGCCTTTAAAAATCCTTCCGGTTTTCAGGTCTCGTTCCGCCAGTTTGTCGCGGGACTCTTTTGCTGCGCCGTTCTTTTCACCGTTTCAATCTGCGCTCAATCGAATATTTCGCTGGTCGATGAAAACACGCTGGTGGTCGAAGACGCAAAAGACATGGAAATTTATTCTTTCGGCAAAAAGGTCATCGTCAAAAAAGAAGCCAAAGGCGTGCTGGCGTTCGGCGGCGACGTGATTATCGAAGGTCGCGTGACGGGCGACGTGGCGACCATCGGCGGCACGATTTTTCAAAAAGAAGGCGCTTTTATCGGCGGCGACGTCATTACCTTCGGCGGCGCATACAAACACGATTCAGCCGAGCCGCTGCGCAATGCTGAAAAGGAAACTATCGTCTTTGCGGGCTATGAAGACGAATTGCGCGAAATGATGCAGAACCCGGCGCAGATTTTTGCGCCGCACTGGTCATGGTCTTTTCTCGCGCAGCGTCTTTTGTCGGCTCTGTTCTGGTTTGTCGTTTCGCTCGGCTTGACGACGATTGCGCCGGGCGCGGTCAGTCGCGCCGTCGCGCGCTTTCAGCTTTCGACCGCAAAAATCATCGGTCTCGGCGTGCTGGCAGGCGTCATCAGCACTATCGGCGTCGTCACCTGTCTGAAATTTCTGCCGAGCTATGTCGGCGCGATTGCCGGCTTGATGGTTTTCGTGCTGCTGATTCTGGCTTACGTCTTCGGGCGCGTCTCGCTCCAGATGAGCGTCGGTAAATGGCTGCAAAAAATGATTTTACCGGAAAAACGCCATTCCGAATCGGTCGCCCTTCTGCTGGGCGTTCTGTTTTTCACGATTCTCCTTTCGCTGCCTTACGTCTGGGCTTTAGCGGTTTTTGTCCTCTGGACGGCGAGCCTGGGATTGGTTATGACCGCGCGCGCGACGAATAACTGGCAGAAAATCTAACCCGAACGAGTTTTTAGTTTCGAGTTTTAAATTCTGCATGGAATTTGCCGAATTCAAAGCTCGAAATTCAACATTTAAAAGTTTTCTTTCAATCGTCTGTTAATAATTAAGTAATCCGCTCGTTATTATTTACAAAACTTTACATTGCCGCGAAACCAAAGGCTTGTAAATTACGTCTTTAAATTAAGGGCAACCTTTAAAGGTAGGAGAGCGTATAAGTTTTGGTAATAATTCTTTTATCGGTTCCAGCAAGGAAGAAAAATCAAAAATGTATAAAACATTAGCAATTACAGCTTTTTTTATTTTGTTCGCGAGCGTCGCGGGTTTTGCGCAGGACGCGCCGAAACCGACTTATTTGCAGGGCGATGTCGTTTCGGTGACGAGCGACCGGCTCAGCTTGCAGACCAGAGACGGCGCGACCGTGGAAGTCACGCTGCTGCCGACGACCGCTTATAAAAAGGTTTCGCCCGAAAAGCCGAAGATTAGCGAAGCGGTCGACGCGACGCACGCCGACATCGGAGCGGGCGATAAGATTGTCGTGTCGAGCATCATTCCGGCTGACAAAAAATCCATCCCGGCGCGCACCGTTTATCTGATGACGAAATCGGATATTTCCAAGCGAAACGAAGCCGAGCGCGCCGCGTGGCAAACGCGCGGAATTTCGGGTCGCGTCGTGTCCATCGACATTCCAAACAAAAAAATCGTGCTGGCGATGCGCGGAAAAAGCGGCG
>DATHBC010000387.1:0-3134 GCA_035296345.1 Pyrinomonadaceae bacterium
CGGCTGTACGACGTCGAAATCGAAACGCTTCTTAAACAAACGATGAGAACGGAAAACATCGAAAACACAAAACGTTTAAAATGCAAAATGCAAAATGCAAAATGGAAGGATTAAATTCTTCCTGCATTTTGCACTTTGCATTTTGCGTTTTGCGTTTATTAAACTATTTCCCTTTAAAATCCGGTTTGCGCTTTTCCAGAAACGCGGCGACGCCTTCTTCCTTGTCTGCGGTCGAAAAGCAGACGGCGAACAAATCGACTTCGCGGCGCAAGCCTTCATCCAGATTCGAGCGCGAGGCGAGCTTGACGGCTTCTTTCGACAATTGCAGCGCAACGGGCGCTTTCTGCGCGATTTTACCGGCAAGCTCCAGCGTTTTCGCTTCCAGTTCTTCTTTCGAAAAAACGTAATTAACCAGCCCGTATTGCAGAGCCTTTGCGGCGTCAATCGTGTCGCCGGTCAGAATCATCTCCATCGCTCTGCCCTCGCCGATAAGACGAGTCAGGCGCTGCGTCCCGCCGCCGCCGGGCATGATGCCGAGATTGATTTCCGGCTGCGCGAAACGGGCGTTTTCGCTGCAAACGCGGATGTCGCAGGCGAGCGCCAGCTCGCAGCCGCCGCCGAGACAAAAACCGTTTATCATCGCAATGACGGGTTTCGGAAAAGCGTCAATCGAATTAAAAAGCGTCCGCTCGTAAAACAGATTTCGCTGCGAGGCGGGCGTCTGCCCGGCAAATTCCGAAATGTCCGCGCCCGCGATAAAAGATTTTTCGCCCGCGCCCGTGATGACGACGACTCTGACCGCTTCGTCGCGCCGCAATTCGTCAAGCGCGGCGACGCCTTCTTCGTGAACTTTTCTTCCCAGAGCGTTAAGTTTTTCCGGTCGGTTAATCGTTATAACGGCTACGCTTTCGCGCTTTTCGACCAGAATGGTTTCGTAATTTGTCATTTTTCGTAAACAGTAAATCGTGAATCGTAAATCGAAATCTACATTTCTGCGATTTACGATTCACGATTCACGATTTACGAAAATTTTATTTTCCGTCTTCCTCTTCGCCCGGCTGGTCGTCGGCAATCCACGCGACGAAAAGCCGGAGCCAGTTTTCCATCGTTTCGGTGATGGCGACGCCGACGCGCGCCGTGCCGTAATTTGACGGCGAAACGCGCACGACGCGCGCTTTCACTTCGACCGGCACGCCGTCGGGTCGGTGCGAGCGAATATACAGGCTTTCGCCCTGCGAGACTTTTTGATTCAGGTGAAACAGCGCGCCGGTCGTCGAAATATCGTCGGTTTCGGTCGGCTCGCTCCACGCCGCGCCGTCGTCGGCGCGTCCCGAGACGACAATCGGCAACCGCAAAGCCATTCTCAGCGCAAATCGTTTTTCCTCAAATTGAGGCTGCTGATTAGTTGACATTATAAGCTTTAAAGAATCTAAAACTTCGGGTAGAACGTGCCAGCTAGTTTATCACGAAACCGGCGCAAATAAATAATGAATCGAAAAAATTCGACAATAAAATACGCGAGCGACGCGAATATATATTTAAACGCTTATATTTATCATTCGACTAGCCGCTGAGTGATAGTTATACTAAAGGTTACACAAAAATGCCAAACTTCCGCAAAATTTTTTTTAAACTTTTAGAACAGGAGAGTTTGTAACGAGATATGTCGCAAACCGAAATTAATCGCAAAGTCGTTATTTTGGGTTCCGGACCGGCGGGCTTGACCGCCGCCATCTATGCCTCGCGCGCGCAGCTCGAGCCGATGGTCATCGACGGACCGCAGCCCGGCGGGCAGTTAACGATTACGACCGATGTGGAAAATTATCCGGGTTTTGCCAAAGGAATTATGGGACCGGAACTGATGAACGAGTTCAGGGCGCAAGCCGAGCGTTTCGGCACGGAATTTCTGAACGTCTGGATCGACCGGGTCGATTTGAGCAAGCGCCCGTTTAAGCTTTTCGGCAAGGCGAGCCGGGACGCGGCGGAGATTTCGACCGTGATAAATGCCGAAACTTTGATTATCTCGACGGGAGCGTCGGCGAAATGGCTCGGCATCCCGGGCGAAGAGCCTGCGCCCGTCGGTTTGGGCGGCAACGGCGTTTCGGCTTGCGCCACGTGCGACGGATTTTTCTTTCGCGGCAAGGAAGTCGTCGTCGCCGGCGGCGGCGATACGGCGATGGAAGAAGCGACTTTTCTGACGCGCTTTGCCTCGAAAGTGACGATTGTTCATCGCCGCGATTCGTTTCGCGCGTCGCGCATTATGCAGGAACGCGCGCTCGCCAACGAAAAAATCGACGTTTTGTGGAACACGGAAATCAGGGAAATTCTCGGCTCAAAAGAAGAAGGCGTGACCGGCATCAAAATCTACAACAATCAAACCAAAGAAGACGGTAATTTCCCGACGCAGGGCGTTTTCGTCGCCATCGGTCACAAACCGAACACCGAGCTTTTTAAAGACTGGCTGACGATGAACGAAATCGGCTACATCCAGACCGAAGGTCGCACGATGAAAACCAACATCGAAGGCGTCTTTGCCTGCGGCGACGCCCAAGACCATTACTATCGGCAGGCGATAACGGCGGCGGGCACAGGCTGCATGGCGGCAATCGACGCCGAAAGATTTTTAGCCGAACACGGCGAAGCCGAAAAAGTCACGGCGACGAACTGGTAGCTTTTCAATTACGAATTACGAATTACGAATTACGAATTACGAATGAAGGAAAATTTCCGATAAACATCTCGAATCTTTCTTCCAATTCGTAATTCGTAATTCTTAATTCTTAATTTTCTTATTGTTTCTTAACCACGTTTCCCTTGACGGTTTCGAGATTTTGCGGCGTCTTTTCGAGCTTTGCCGGATTGTAGCCCGCCGTTTCGATTTTTCTTAAAATTTTCTGATAAGTCGCGTCTTTCATTTCGGGCGTGCGGCTTAAAATCCACAAATATTTGCGTTCCGGACTGCCGACGACGGCGTATTGATAATTTTCGTCCAAATCAATCACCCAATACGGCACGGAGGAAAACCACGCGAACGAGCCTTCCAGCTTCGCGTTGGTCTGCCGGTCGACAATTTTTGCCGTGCCGGTCGCGTCTTCCGTTTTCCCGTCTTTCGTCAGACATTTGCTGACGACTTC
>DATHBC010000388.1:0-4743 GCA_035296345.1 Pyrinomonadaceae bacterium
GACGCCGCTCGAACCGGCGTGCGTTTTGGTTTACACGCCCGGACGCTATCGCTTTTTCGATTTCGTCAAAATCGGCTCGCTGCTGACGGTGATTGTTTTCCTCGTCGTCATTTTCCTTGTCCCGCTGGTCTGGGGACTTTAAAGTGGAAAAGTGAAAAGGTGAAAAGGTGAAAAAGTCGGCTGGCGAGAAATAAAAGTGAAAAAGTGAAAAAGTGAAAAAGTGAAAAAGCGCCTTTATTTCTCGCCAGCCGACTTTTTCACTTTTTCACTTTTTCACTCTTTCACTTTCCCACTCTTTCACTTTTTAGCTATAATTTTTCCAAGCGGTCATACCTAAGTTTTTCAGCATCTAAAATCGACTAATGAGAAATTCGGGAACGGGAAGAGTAAAACTGTCTCAAAAATTGTCGGCGGCGGTCGCTTCCGACCAACCTCTGCGCACGCTGGCGAGCGGTCTGTCGCAGTTCGCGCGCGAGGCGCTGGCGGAAGCCAATTCAATCTCCATCGAAAACATTAAAATCCGGCTCAAACGCCTGCCGAAAGAGCTGGACGGCTTTCGCCTGGTTCACCTTTCGGACATTCATCACAGCCCGTTTACGAGCCTCGAACACATTTCGCGCGTCGTCGAAGTTTCCAATCGCCTGAAGCCGGATATGTTTGTGCTGACGGGCGATTACGTTTCGCACGAAACGGAATACATCGCGCCGGTCGCCGAAGTGCTGGCGCGGCTGAAGGCGGAACACGGAATTTACGCGTGTCTCGGCAATCACGACCATTGGACGGATGCCGAACTGGTGACGCACCTGTTTCGCGGCGAGGGAATTAATCTGTTAATCAACGAAGGCTTTCGCTTCGAGGCGCGCGGCGCGAAACTCTGGCTCGCGGGCGTCGACGATTTGATGGTCGGAAAAACCGACGTTCGCGCGGCTCTCGACGGCTCGCAGGAAGACGAATTCAAGCTCCTGCTCGCGCATAATCCGCAAATCGTCCGCCGCGCGGCGCGTTACGACGTCGATTTGATGCTCAGCGGTCACACGCACGGCGGGCAGGTCAAGCTGCGCGACGAAGACAAAAGAATTCTGCCGCGCCGCAAGCTTTCCAGCGGCTTGCATCGCCGCCAGAACACGCAGGTCTACATCACGCGCGGCATCGGCACGGTCGTTTTGCCGGTCCGCTATCAATGCCCGCCGGAAATTTCGGTAATAGAATTGCGGAGTGCGGATTGAGGAATGCGGAATAGTTGATGGGCAGCGATGATTTAAAAATTCGGACTAAGAACTTTGCTCTGCGAATTATCAGATTAGTCGAGAGTTTACCGAATACTCAAACCGCCCGCGTTATCGGAAATCAACTTTTACGCTGCGGAACTTCCGTAGCCGCAAACTATCGCGCGTCGTGTCGCGCAAGGTCAAAAGCGGATTTTATTTCCAAAATGGGAATTGTCGAAGAAGAAACGGACGAATCGATGTTTTGGATTGAAATGCTTGTCGAAACAAATATAATAAAAGAAAATTTAGTCGCGGATTTACTTGATGAAGCAGAACAGCCAATCAAAATTTTCGTTTCGTCAATAAATACTGCGCGAGGCGGAAACCGATAAACATTCCGCATTCCGCATTCGACAATCCGCATTCCGAATTGATGTCAAGCATAATAACTGTTCCCAATTTACTTACTTTCCTGCGAATGGGGCTTATTCCGGTTTTCGCCAGCCTGCTTTTTTACGAATATATCGGACTGGCTCTGCTTGCCTTTATCGTCGCGGGCGTGTCCGACGGCGTCGACGGATTTATCGCGCGCCGGTTCAAACAGGAATCCGAGCTGGGAACAATCATCGACCCGATTGCCGACAAGCTCCTGATGACGACCGCGTTTATTATCCTGACGCTGCCGAACATTCTGGAACCGCAGCATCGAGTGCCGTTCTGGGTGACCGCCGCCGTCATCGGGCGCGACGTTTTGATTATCGCCGTGGCGGGCGCAATTAATATTATGACCGGATTTCACGGCTTTAAACCGTCGTGGCTCGGCAAGTTGAGCACGCTCGTGCAGGTCGGCGCGGTCGTTTTAATTCTGTTCGCCGCCGTCACGGGCTACAAGTTTTTTCTGCCCGTCACATACTTTTTCGTCGTGCTTCTAGCCTTCGTTTCCGGTTTTCACTATATCTTTCACGTTGCGCAACTGATGAAGGAAGCCGAGAGAGCATCCAAAATCAATTCTTAAAAAACGTCTTTTTTAATTTATTTCCCGCACTGTGCAGAAAGCCGGGTCGCGATTTTCCGCCGCAAAACCGGAAACCGGTATTTATGGAAGAGTACGGACGGTTCGTCGGCGGAGGCGCGGCGCGCGTTGCGACAGACAAGTTTCTCGCTCGCCGCCTCGCCGCTGCGACGGCGACGGAAAATCCGACCCGGCTTTTATCTTCAATCAAAAGAAACCTTTCGTCTCATTTTCACCTGTCAAAGACAATATTTTACGTCACGGCGCGCGAGTTGATGCGCGCTTTTTTGTAAAAGTTTTTTGCAAATAAACTTGACAATAACTCACTCACATATTATTCTACAGGCATATTCAACTTGCTGTTGTCTTTTTGGTGAGAAACGGCTTGATGAGAAAGCAATAGCGATTATAAGTTTGGAGAAGTTAACAGATGAGTAAAATAATTGGTATCGATTTAGGGACGACAAACTCGGTCGTCGCCGTGATGGAAGGCGGCGAGCCGGTTGTTATCACCAACGAAGAGGGCGGGCGCACAACGCCGTCGGTGGTTGCGTTTACAAAAGACGGCAATCGCCTGGTCGGACAGGTTGCAAAGCGTCAAGCCGTGACGAATCCCGAAAATACGCTTTACTCGATAAAGCGTTTTATGGGAAGAAAATTCGAAGAAGTTCAGGGCGAAATCAAACAAGTGCCCTTTAAAGTAGAAAAAGCCGGCAACGGCGACGTGCGCATCGACGCGCAGGGCAAGCAGTACAGCCCGCCGGAAATCTCGGCGATGGTTTTGCAGAAACTCAAAAAAGCCGCCGAAGATTACCTGGGCGCGAAAGTCGATAAAGCGGTCATCACCGTTCCGGCTTATTTTAACGACGCGCAGCGCCAGGCGACGAAAGACGCCGGTCGCATCGCCGGTCTGGAAGTGATGCGCATCGTCAACGAACCGACCGCCGCCGCGCTCGCCTACGGTCTGGATAAAAAGAAAGACGAAACGATTGCCGTTTTCGACTTCGGCGGCGGAACGTTCGACATTTCCGTTTTGGAAGTCGGCGAAGGCGTCGTCGAAGTGAAATCGACCAACGGCGACACGCATCTCGGCGGCGACGACGTTGACGAAGCGTTGATTAAATGGATTATCGACGAATTCAAAAAAGACCAGGGCATTGACCTGACGGCTGACAAGATGGCTTTGCAGCGCCTGAAAGAATCGGCGGAAAAAGCGAAAGTCGAGTTATCATCCGCGATGGAAACCGAAATCAACCTGCCGTTTATCACGGCTGACCAGTCGGGACCGAAACACCTGGTGATGAAGCTGACGCGCGCCAAGTTCGAAGCCCTGGCGGAGCCGCTTTTGAAGCGATTGATGCCGCCCGTCGAGCAGGCTCTGAAAGACGCCGGAGTCGAAAAAGGACAGATTGACGAAATCGTGCTGGTCGGCGGTTCGACGCGCATCCCGAAAGTTCAGGAAATGGTCAAGGAGTTTTTCGGAAAAGACCCGAACAAGACCGTCAACCCGGACGAAGTCGTCGCCTTAGGCGCGGCGGTTCAGGCGGCGGTTCTCGGCGGCGAGAAAACGGATATTCTGCTTCTTGACGTGACGCCGCTTTCGCTCGGTATCGAGACTTTGGGCGGCGTGATGACGCACATGATTCCGCGCAACACGACGATTCCGACGCGAAAATCCGAAATCTTTTCGACCGCTTCGGACAATCAGACTTCGGTCGAAGTTCACGTTTTACAGGGCGAGCGCCCGATGGCTTCCGACAATAAAACGCTCGGAAAATTCCATCTGGTCGGTATTCCGCCCGCACCGCGCGGAATGCCGCAGGTCGAAGTGACTTTCGACATCGACGCCAACGGCATCGTCAACGTTTCGGCGAAAGACGTCGGCACGGGACGCGAGCAGAAGATTACGATTACGGCATCCTCGGGCTTATCGAAAGAAGAAATCGACAAGATGATGAAAGACGCCGAATCGCACGCGGGCGAAGACACCAAGCGCAAAGAAACCATCGAAGCGCGCAACCGTCTGGACGGTCTTGTTTACTCGGTCGAAAAATCTTTCGGCGAGAACAAGGACAAGCTCGACGCGGGCGCGGCGGGCGAAATCGAAGCGGCTATTTCCGAATCGAAAACCGCTCTCGGCGGCGAAGACGCCGACGCGATGAACAATGCGTTTAACCGTCTGCAAACCGCTTCGCACAAGCTGGCGGAAGTTCTCTACAGCCAGGCTGGCGCGGCGCAGTCCGGCGGCGGAACCGGAACCGAAACCGGCGGCGGCGAACAAGCCTCTTCGGCGAGCGCCGGCGCGGGCGACGCGTCTTCAACCTCTTCGGGCGATGACAATGTTATCGACGCTGAATATGTCGATGTTGACGAAGACAAGAAGTAATCAGTAAGCGGTGGGCAGTGAGCGGCGGAAAGCAATCCTGCTCACTGCTTGCTGCTCACTGCTCACTGACTAAAAATGGCAAACAAAGATTATTACGGCATACTCGGTGTAAAAAAAGACGCTAAAGCGGACGAGAT
>DATHBC010000389.1:0-2926 GCA_035296345.1 Pyrinomonadaceae bacterium
TGTTCTTACGGTCGAGAGCTTAACTGCGGCGGTTGAGGCTCTATTCGTTACGGTCAAGGGCTTAACCGTTACGGTAGAGGGCGCGCCGGTTACGGTAGAGAGCTTAACCGCAGCGGTTAAGCTCTCTACCGTAACGGATAAAGCCTCAATCGGGGCGGTTGAGGCTTGCGGTAAAGCAAATTGTGTATTAAAGCAGTGCGTTTTAGGAGCTTTTTTTAAAAAAGTCTAAAAAAGGCGAAATCTTTTCCTTTTTTTGTCAATTATATCTAGAAGCATACTCTTGAAAGTTAGAAAGGCAGAAGCCCGCGCTGCCGGCATTGGTAAACTGCTAAAGTTATGCGCCGTTGCCACCGGAGCGGGCTATGCTCTGCACCGAAACTCATAAAAATAAGGAGACGAAAATAATGTCGGAAGATTATTTACCGGGCGATGAGCCGGGGTTGGACGAGTGGTTTCAGAATTGGAAGTTGAAAATGACGGAGAGCGGGAGTTTTCACGGGTTTACGTCGGATGAGGTTAAGCAGGCGCAGGATGACGGGGATATGGCGCGCAACGTGATTACGGGGACGCTGACGGTGGAGACGAACCGGCGCGAGTTCGTGAAGTTTAAGCGGTTGATGCTGTACGGGAGCAGGAATGCGCCGTCGCCCGAATATCCGACGATGAATGCTCCCGCGCCGTCGCCTCTGAACGGCGAGCTGGCGGCGGGCATCGTCGAGCGGACGCGCAGCTTTGTGCGGCGTTTGAAGGAATCGGCGAATTATAACGAAGCGGTCGGCGCGGATTTTCGCGTGCTGCCGGTCGAATCGGGAAGCGGCATCTCGGAAGAGGACGCGAAGCCGAAGCTTAAAGGACGCGCGCTGGCGCAGTCGAACGTGGATTTGGACTTTGTGCGCGGCGGATTCGACGGCGTGGAAATCGAGCGGCAGCGCGGCGAAAACATTAACGATTGGCAGTCAATCGGGCGTTTCTACAAATCGCCCGCCGAGGACGACGCGCCGCCCGTCGCGGCGAATACGCCCGAAACCCGCCGTTACCGCGCCCGTTTCCTCAAGGGCAACAAGCCGGTCGGCATTTACTCGGACATTATTTCGGTTGTGACGCAGCCGTAAAAAAAGGAAGCAGCTATGAACAAAATTAATCAACGAATCGAACTTGTCGCTAACGCTTTGATAGTTATCGTCGCCGTCATGCTCATCGGCGTGATTGCTCAGAAGTATTTTTTCAGCTCGCATGACGGGCACGACCATGCAGCCAGAGTGCAGCCGACGGTCGGCAAAAAACTTAATTTAACGGACGTAAATTTCTCCGAAAAACCGCGCACCGTTTTGCTGGCGCTGCAAACGACTTGTCGTTACTGCAACGAAAGCGCCGATTTTTATAAACGTCTGGTCGAGGAAACGAAGGGCAGAAATATCAAGCTGGTCGCCGTTTTCCCGACGAAAGTCGAAGACAGCGCGCGGCATTTAACCGAACTCGGCGTGACCGGGTTCGAAGTCAAACAATCACCGATTTCCGCCCTCGACGCGAGCGGCACGCCGACCCTGATTATTACCAACGACAAGGGCGAGGTAACTAATTTCTGGGTCGGCAAGCTGCCCGCCGAAAAGGAAGCGGAAGTCCTTAACCAGCTCAAATCATAGAAGCTGTTTAAAAATTCCTTTTTGCCGCTTTCAGCGACGAAAAAGCGTTTCTAAACAAGCTCATAAAAAGGAAAAAAATGAAACAAATCTTGACGTCGAAAATCCTGCGGAAAGTTATGATACTTTCCTTTCTCGTAGTCGGACTCGTGTTCGTCATCTCGAGCGATAACGTTCGGACGGCGCAGGCGGCTCCCTGCTGTTCGTCATGTCCGGGCGGAGGCGACCCGATGGTGGCTGAAGAAGACTGTTTTAACAGCTGCGGCGGTTACAACACTTGTTTTTATAGTTGTCGCGACCGGGCGTTTCGCTGTTACGGCACTTGTATTTCCTGCGGCGGCGGCGGCGGATTTGACGAATGTCAATTCGACACTCAATGCCTGCCGGGAATGTTTTGCGTTAATAACCAATGCTCCTAAAGCGGAAGGATGAATGATATGGGATGAGTGCTGAGTAAAAAATAAAAACTCGGTACTCATCGCTCAATACTCAGTACTCATCACTCAGTACTCAGTACTTTAACGCCTACTTTCGGGCAAATATCGTTTAAAACACATTCCCCGCATTTCGGTTTGCGAGCCTGGCAGATTTTCCTTCCGTGAGAGATGAGCCAGTGCGGAAACATTATCCAGTCTTCGCGCGAAACTAATTCCTGTAAATCCTTTTCGATTTTTTCCGGCGTCTCGTGTTCGGTGAGGGCTAATCTCTGCGAGAGGCGGGCGACGTGCGTGTCGACGACGACGCCGGAGGCGATGCCGAAAGCGTTGCCGAGGACGACGTTCGCGGTTTTGCGCGCGACGCCGTTCAAGACTAAAAGCTCTTCCATGGTCTGCGGGATTTCGCCGCCGTAAAGCTCGATGATTTGGCGGCAGGCGGTTTGGATGTTTCTGGCTTTGCTGCGGAAAAATCCGGTCGAGCGAATGTCGCGTTCGAGCTCTTCCGGCAAAACTTCCGTGTAATCCCGCGGCGCGCGATATTTTCTGAATAAATCAGCCGTGACGAGGTTGACGCGCTCGTCCGTGCATTGCGCCGAGAGAATTGTGGCAATCAAAAGCTCGAAGGCGCTCGTGTGATTCAGCGCGCAGCGCGCGTCCGGGTATTCTCGTTTCAGTCGCCGGATTATTTCATTTATCATTTATCATTTATCATTTATCAACTGCCGAATGTTCAGTGCTCACTAATAATTTATGTGAATCAAGAGTAGAAAATCAGACGAATGAATAAGCCTTATCTTTGCGCTCTTTGCGCCTTTGCGGGATAAATCGTTTCCCGCAAAGGCGCAAAGA
>DATHBC010000390.1:0-1999 GCA_035296345.1 Pyrinomonadaceae bacterium
CAAATAATCCTTCAAATATCTGCCCGTGTGCGAGTTCTTGCTTTTAACGATTTCTTCGGGCGTTCCGGTGGCGACGATTTCGCCGCCGCCGATGCCGCCTTCGGGTCCTAAATCTATGACGTAATCGGCGGTTTTTATGACGTCCAGGTTGTGTTCGATGACGAGCAGGCTCGCGCCGTTGTCGAGCAGGGCGCGGAAAGCGGTCAGCAGTTTGTTGATGTCGTCAAAATGCAAGCCGGTGGTCGGCTCGTCGAAGATGTAGAGCGTTTTGGTTTTGGTTTTTTGCGCCAGATGAGCGGCGAGCTTGACGCGCTGGGCTTCGCCGCCGCTTAAGGTCGTGGCGGATTGTCCGAGTCGCAGGTAGCCGAGCCCGACGGCTTCCAGAACCTTCAGTTTATTGACGAGCTTGTTGACGTCTTTGAAGAAAAACAGGGCTTCGCGAATCGTCATTTGCAGGACTTCGTGGATATTTTTGCCTTTGTATCTGACATCGAGAATTTCGGCTTTAAAGCGCGTGCCGTGACATTCTTCGCAGGTCAGCTCGACGTCGGCGAGAAACTGCATTTCGACCGTCACCGTGCCGCTGCCCTGGCAGACTTCGCAGCGTCCGCCCGGCACGTTGAACGAAAAATGCGAGGCGTCGTAACCGTGCGTTTTGGCGTGGTTGGTGGCGGCGAAAGCTTCGCGGATGGCGTCGTAAGCCTTGATGTAGGTGACCGGATTCGAGCGCGGCGTTCTGCCGATGGGAGATTGGTCGACGAGGATGATGTCATCGACGAAATCGCCGCCTTTGATTTCCTTGAAAAGCCCGACGTGACCCTGCCATTCGCCGCGCTGTTTTTTCAGACCGGCGTAGATGATGTCGTGAATCAGCGTGGATTTTCCCGAGCCGGAAACGCCCGTCACGCAGACGAGCATGTCGAGCGGAATTTCCACGTCGACGGCTTTCAGATTATGCTCGCGCGCGCCGACGATTTCCAGCTTTCGCTTGGCGGGTTTGCGGCGCTGCAGCGGAATTTTAATCTCGGATTCGCCGCGCAGGTATTTCGCCGTCAGCGAATCTTCGTCTTCCAGCAAATCCTCGAAATTGCCTTCGAAAACGACCGTTCCGCCGAGCTCGCCCGCGTATAAACCGATGTCTAGGATTCGGTCGGCGGCGCGCATCATTTCCTCGTCGTGCTCGACGACCAGAACGGTGTTGCCGATGTCGCGCAGGTTTTTTAAAAGATTGACCAGCCGCGTGTTGTCGCGCGGGTGCAAGCCAATGGAAGGCTCGTCCAGAACATACAGCGCGCCGACTAAGGACGAGCCGAGATTCGTGGCAAGCTGAATGCGCTGCGCTTCGCCGCCCGATAAAGTCGAAGCCAAGCGGTCGAGCGTCAGATAATCCAAGCCGACATCGACCAGAAATTTCAGGCGGCGGCGAATTTCCAGAAGAAGTTTTTCGGCGATTTTTTCGCGTTCCTCGCTCAAATTCAGTTCGTCGAAAAACTTTCCGGCGTCGCTGATGGAAAGATTGACGATTTCCGGCAGATTTTTTCCGGCGATTTTCACGTCGCGCGCGGCTTGGCGCAGGCGCCCGCCGCCGCATTCGGGGCAGGGCGTATAGCCGCGATATTTCGCCAGAAAAACGCGGACGTGGAGCTTGTATTTTTTCGTTTCGAGCCACGAGAAAAAGCCGCGGATGCCGCGCCAGCCGGGCGCGCCGTCTTTAATCGCCTTTTGCTGAAAATCGGTCAAATCGGCAAACGGCGCGTCAATCGCGATGCTGCTGTTGCGCGCGAAACGCAGCAATTCCTTTTGCGCCCAATCGTGCTGCGGCTTGGTAAACGGGTCAATCGCGCCTTCTCTCAGCGACAAGAGCGGATTCGGAATCACCAAATCGAAATCGACGCCGATGGAATTGCCGAAGCCCTGACAGGTCGGGCACGCGCCGAACGGCGAGTTGAAGCTGAACAGGCGCGGTTCCGGCTCTTCGTAAAGCGTGTCGTCGTATTTG
>DATHBC010000391.1:0-3863 GCA_035296345.1 Pyrinomonadaceae bacterium
AAAAGCGGAATATAAATAAAATCAGGCAGAAAAAAACGCCGTTCAAGCGTCCGCCAAACGAATTTCGGCTGACCCAAAACGCGATTTGGCTGAATCAATACGCGATTTGGCTGCCCCAAAACGCCTGCGGGCTTGTCCAAAACGCTTTCCGGCGGAAACTTTTTACAATTCGTGTCGCCCAAAACGCCTTCGGGCGGAAACTTTTGAAGATTTGGGCGACCCGAAACGGGTTTTGCCTTAAACTTTTCGCAATTCGGGCTGTCCGAATTGCCTTTTGGGTCAGCCTAAACGCAATTAGGGCGACCCAAAAGATAATTAGGGCGACCCAAATCGCGTTTCGTGTCACCCAAAATCCATTCCGGCTCTCCCAAATCGCGTTCTGTGTTTCCCTAAATGCGTTTTGTGTCGCCCAAAATGCGTTTTGGGTCAGCCAAATCACGTTTTGTGTCGCCCAAAATGCAATTTGGGTCGGACAAACTGCGTTTTGGGAAGGACTTTTCGCGTTTCGGGTCAGCCCGAAAGCGTTCCGGCAAGGCTAAATTTCATCCAAAACCCGCGTTTCACCTAATATCGACGGGCATTTCGGCTGTAATTGAGTTCGGTCGGATAATTTTAATCTCTATTATTGCCAAGTTTATTCCTAAACCGGCGCAAAGTTTGCGGGAAGCGGGTTATACTGTCAGCAGTGTCCGCTCCGAGTTGTTATGTTATGCTGATTGTCTCAAAAACGACCCTTTTTGGAACAGATAAATCCCAAACAGTTCCACCGGCATCATAAGAAGTATGAAACAAATTACCGCACTTGTGTTCATTGTCGGTTCGCTGGTGTTTTCCATTTTTGGACAGCCCGACCTAAAACCGATAAAAATAAAAGGTGAGGTGGTAGCTTACCTGAAACCTAATGTGCCTCATCTGTCGTCGATTGTTTACACAGAAGAATTAATCGTTAAAGTGAAGGCAAGCAATTCTTTCGGCAACTACATAAAACTATTAAATATATACTTGGGAGATAAAAACCATTTACCAACGAATCTCTACACAAACGGGGGAGATTGGCGATTTACCGCAAAGCGGCGTGTAGACTGTGATTCGGTATTGCGTCCCAATGTTCCAGAAGTTCCGAAAATCGCTAACACTGAAATCGAGGATAAAAACAACTTGGATAAAACTGACAATTCATTTGTAATTTTGTTTGACCAACCAGAAATAAATTTCATCGTCGCTGAAGCATCTTTGAATATTCCAAATAATAAAGTTTTACCCTGTTATGAAATTCTGTCTTTGAAGAAAAATTAGTTCCTCTCAAAAGCGTCTCATAAACGCCCCTTTTTGAGACAAGCCGAAAAGTGTCTCAAAAGTGTTTCATAAGTAAAGTTTTTGGGACACTCTAAATAATTATAATACTGTAAATTAAGCCTTATTTCGGAGATAAGGCTTTTTTCCGTTGTGTCTCATAAACCGTCTCATTACCAAAATCCCAAAAACGTATGGTTTATGAGACACACTTTTGAAACGTTTTTGAAACGCAGCCAATAGACTGCCAAACACGACAAGTCGAATCAGAAGATGCGCGTGTCAGCAAGGACGGAGTGCCTAAAGGATAAAGGATAAAGGATAAAGAAAACCGATTCCTTAGTTTTTACCCTTTATCCTTTAGCTTTATCCTTTCAAGAGCCGCCCTTGCCGGCGCGCGGGCTTCTGATGTTTTCGGCGCGAGTTTGGAAATGTTGCGGGCGGTCGTTTATACTCTGCTTGGAATTACAAAATTACCGCTTCGACAGCGGCGAGGTTAAGCGAGAAAATAGTGTCAGCCGAAAAAACTCAAGAGATAACGCAGCTTTTAATAAAGCTTTCCAACGGTCAGCGCGCCGCCGTCGACGACCTTTTGCCGCTTATTTACGACGAACTGCGCTCTCTCGCCTCGAATTACCTGCGGCGCGAGCGCATTTCGCACACCTTGCAGCCGACCGCGCTGGTTCACGAAGCTTATCTGAAGCTGGTCGACGTCAATCAGGTGACGTGGCAGAATCGCGCGCATTTTTTCGGCGTGGCGGCAAACCTGATGCGGCGCATCCTGATCGATTACGCGCGCCAGCACAAGGCGGACAAGCGCGGCGGCGAATTTCAAAAACTCGCGCTGGACGAAAACATAGACAAAGCCGCCGAGCAGAGCACGGAACTGGTCGCGCTGGACGACGCGCTGGAAACTCTCGCTAAAATCGACCCCGTGAAAAGCCGTATCGTCGAGCTTCGCTATTTCGGCGGCTTGACGGTCGAAGAAACCGCCGAGGTGATGGGCATCTCAACCATCACCGTCAAGCGTCACTGGCGGATGGCGAAAGCCTGGCTCTACGGACAGCTCAGCAATGAATCCGATTAGCGCGACGCGCTGGAAAAAAATCGAAGATATTTTTCAGACGGCGCTCGACAAATCCACGCCCGAAATGCGCGAGGCGTATTTGCGCGAAGCCTGCGCCGGGGACGAGAAACTGCGCGCCGAAGTCGAAAGGCTTCTCGTCCAGTTCGACGAAGCCGAGGATTACGCCGACCTCGACGCAACCGAGCCCGACAACCGCTCGCTTTTATCGACCCTGCTCAGCACGGATAAGGACGACGAAGACCCGATTATCGGCAATCGCCTGGGCGCGTATCGCGTCGAGGCGGAAATCGGGCGCGGCGGCATGGGAACGGTTTATCTCGCCGTCCGCGACGACCGCGAATTCAACAAAAAAGTCGCCGTCAAGCTGGTCAAGCGCGGAATGGACACCGATTACATCCTGCGCCGTTTTCGCAAGGAACGACAGATTCTGGCGTCGCTCGAACACCCGTTTATCGCCGCCCTGCTCGACGGCGGAACGTCGCCCGACGGTCGCCCCTATTTTGTAATGGAGCTGGTCGAAGGCAGAAATTTTTACGAATACTGCGACGAAAATAGTCTGAACCTGCGAGAAAGGCTCAGATTATTCCTGCGCATCGCCGAATCGGTCGATTTCGCGCACCAGAATTTCGTCATCCACCGCGATTTGAAGCCGTCGAATATTCTCATCACGGCGCAGGGCTTGCCGAAGCTGCTCGATTTCGGCATCGCCAAGCTTTTAAATCCCGATAACCCGAACGAAGCCGTCTCGCAGACTTTTACATTAATGCGCGCGATGACACCGAAATACGCTTCGCCCGAACAAATCAGGGGCGAGCCGCTGACGTTTGCCACCGACATCTACAGTCTGGGAGTTTTGCTTTACGAAATTCTTTCGGGGCATCGTCCCTATCTTCCGGCTGGCGCGCAGGCGCACGAGCTGGCGCGGGTCATCTGCGAGGAAACGCCCGAGCCGCCGAGCGCGGCAATCGCGAAAACGGACGCCGGCGCGCTCGACGAATACAAAAACAAACCCGTTTCGCCCCCGGATTTAATCGCCGAAAAACGCGCTTCGAGCGTCGGGGAATTACAGAAGGAATTGGCGGGCGCGCTCGACAGCATCGCGATGAAATGCCTGGAAAAACGCCCGCGCAAACGTTACGCGAGCGTCAGGAATTTAATCGACGACGTCAACGCTTACCTGACCGGAAACGCTTTAAACATTCCGTTTTACACGCCGCGCGCCGCGCCGGACACCTCGACGGCGACGGGCGGAAACGCGATTGCCGTGCTGCCGCTGAAACTGATGGGCAAGGGCGAAGCCGATTATTTGAGCCTCGGTCTGGCGGACGCGCTCATTTCGCGTTTAAGCCAGGTCAAAAGATTCACCGTGCGCCCGACCAGCTCTATCCTGCGCTACGCCCGGACGGACGAAACCTTCGACCCGCTCGAAGCCGGGCGCGAGCTCGGCGTCACGCACGTTCTGGACGGCTGGATAAAACAATTC
>DATHBC010000392.1:0-5197 GCA_035296345.1 Pyrinomonadaceae bacterium
AGGCGGCGATTCTGCTTTCGGCGCTCGAGGCTTTTTTCTCCTCGCGGCGTTTCTGCAAGAAAAAAATCTCGGTTTTCTTTAACACGGCTTTGATGGCTTGCTCGACGACGTTCGTCGTTTCCGTTCTGCGGTCTTTCGAGATTGACGGCGCGACGCTTATCCACGAGGAAGCGCACGCCAATCTGATTATTTCTCTTTCGGTGATGGCGCTCGTGCAGTTTATCTTCAATTCCGGTTTAGCCTCGATTTACGGCGCTTTGAAAAGCGAAAAACCCTGGTGGGAAACCTGGAAAACGCATTATCTCTGGACTTCCGTGACGTATTTCGTCGGCGCGGTCGCCGCCGGGATTTTAGCCGAGCTGGTCTTCGTCATCGGTTTCGGCGTGATAATCGCCGCCGCGCCGATTATCGTTTTCATTTACCTGACCTACCGGATGTATCTGAAAAACGTGGAGATGTCGCTCGCGCAAGCCGAGCAAGCCGAGCAGCACGCCTTGATTCTGGAGGAGCAATCGCGCGCGCTCGCCGAATCCGAAGAACGTTTCCGCAGCGCGTTTACCTACGCGCCCATCGGCATCGGCATCGTCTCGCCCGACGGCAAATGGCTGAAAATAAACAAGGCGCTCTCGGAAATTCTCGGCTACACGGAAGAAGAATTTCTCGCCCGAGAGTTTCAGGAAATGATTTACGAGGAAGATTTGGGCGACACGCTCGTCAAGCTGCATGAATTGATGAGCGGAAAGGCTCCCGCCTGCCAGCTCGAACAGAGATATTTGCACAAGCGCGGCAACATCGTCTGGGTTTCGTGGAGCGTTTCGGCGACGACCGACCACAAAGGCGAGCGACCGAATTTAATCTTCCAGATTCAGGACATCACGGCGAAAAAACTGGCGGAAGAACAACTTCACTATAAAGCCACGCACGACGCTCTGACGGGCTTGCCGAACCGCGCGTTTTTTATGGCGCGGCTGGAGCAGGCGCTGCATAAGGCGCTGGATAACCCGGCATATAAGGTGAGCGTTCTTTTCATCGACCTCGACCGTTTCAAAATCGTCAACGACAGTCTCGGTCATCAAATCGGCGACGAGCTTTTAATGGGCATCGCCGACCGCCTGCGCGAGTGCCTGCGCCCGTCCGATATGGTCGCCCGTCTCGGCGGCGACGAGTTTACGATTCTGGTCGAAGGAAAATACGAGCAGAAGGAAGTCGTCCGCATCGCCGAACGTATCCGCGAAACGTTTTTGAGTCCTTTTAACCTGAGCGGTCACGAAGTTTTCAGCTCGGCGAGCATCGGCATCCTGAACGCTTCGGACAAATACACCAAGCCCGAAGACGTGATGCGCGACGCCGACATCGCGATGTATCAGGCGAAACGCGCCGGAAAAGCCTGTCACGAAATCTTTAATCAGGACATGCACGACGCGGTCAAAGAAACCCTGCAGATTGAAACCGATTTGCGTCACGCGATTGAGAAACAGGAATTCGAGGTTTACTACCAGCCGATTTATTCTTTTGAAACCGATAGAATCGAAGGCTTCGAGGCGCTGGCTCGCTGGGAGCATAAAACCATGGGAATGATTCCGCCGAGCAAATTTATTCCTCTGGCGGAAGAAATCGGCGTTATCGACGCGCTCGGCGAGCAAATTCTGCGCCGCGCCTGCGAAGAAGGCTGCCTGCTGCAGCAATCCGTGCCGGATGCCGAATCGTTTGTCCTGAGCGTCAATCTTTCCTGCAAGCAGTTCGCGCAGCTAAAGCTCGCCGAAAACATCAAGCGGATTCTGGAAGAAACGAAATTCAGCCCGAAAAATCTGAAGCTGGAAATCACCGAATCGGTTTTTCTGGAACACACCGAAACGGCGATTGCGATTCTGCGCGAGCTGTGCGACACCGGCATCGAAATCAACATCGACGATTTCGGCACGGGCTACTCGAACCTGCATTACCTGATGCAGTTTCCGATTACCGCTTTGAAAATCGACCGCTCGTTTATCAGCCCGATAAAGGAAAACGGTCAGAACATCGAAATCGTGCAGATGGTCATGATGCTCGCCCGCAGCCTGCGGATGAAAGTCGTCGCCGAAGGCGTGGAAAACGAAGTTCAATACAATCAACTGAAAAGCCTGAACTGCGAAGGCGCGCAGGGCTATTTTTTCGGCAAAGCAATGAATTTTGAAGAAGCCAGAAATTTCTTTCAGGAGAAATACCAGCAGCGGCAGCAGACCGTACAGCTTCCGCCGCCGCTGGAAGAAATCTCGGTCGTCTCGACGCTGCAATAATTTTTTTTCACTACAAGGACACGAAGAACACAAAGAGAAATTAAAAGCAGGCTTTGCGGCTTGATAGACAGGATTTAGCCGACTTCGTGACTTGATAAAATCAATTTCTTATCCGTGTTCACCTGTGGACTATTTTTCTTTGTGTCCTTCGTGTCCGCGTGGTGAATATTCTTCTATTTTCGCAGCCAGCCGAAAAGACCGTGAATCGTCACTTCGCGGTTCGTTTCGTAAATGGCGCGCGTCAGCGGAATCGACATCGGGCAGACCTGCACGCAGTTTTGGGCGTTGCCGCAGTTGGTAATGCCGTCGTCCTGCATCAGTGCTTCGAGCCGCTCGTCGCGCGTCATTTTTCCGGTCGGGTGCATATTCTGATAACGCACCTGCGCGATTGCCTGCGGTCCGATGTAATTGTCTTCGTGATACTGCGGGCAGGCTTCCAGACAGCAGCCGCACGTCATACAGCGCGAATAGGCGTAGCGTTCCTCGACTTCTTCCTGCGACATTCGCGGCGCCGGACCGATGTCGTGCGTGCCGTCCAGCTCAATCCAAACCTTTGTTCGCTTTAAATGTTCGAACATCCGCGTGCGGTCAACGACCAAATCGCGCACGTTCGGAAATTTCGACATCGGCTCCAAGGTTATCGTATTTCCGCCCGCCGAGATTAATAAATCGTCAATCAAAGCCGAACACGACTGCCGCACGCGCCCGTTGATAACCATCGTGCAGATGCCGCAGACCTGTTCCAGACAGTTCATATCCCAGACCGGCGGCGTGGTTTGTTTGCCGTCTTTCGTCACCGGATTTTTACGGATTTCCATTAATGCGGAAATCACGTTCAGGTTTCGCCGGTACGGGATTTCGAAAATTTCCGTATACTGCTGCGCGCCCGGTTTTTCGCGCCGCGAGATGCGAATCTCAACCGTTTTCGGCGGATTTTCCAGCCGCTTTTTGTCCTCGTGCACGTTTGCTTCGTTCATAAAATCTATTTGTTACTGCCGAGTTTATTTATCAGCTTCCCAATTTCCCGTATCTTTGAAAGTCGGAAAAATACAGGACTATTTTTTTGCCGTCTTTGAAATACGGGTAATACAACTCGTACTTTCCGTCGGACGCGCTGAATCTTATCTCGCCGTAATTTTCATTAAAAACTTTGTTCAGATAATCTCTTTCAAATTTTGTTGTTTCCAAAATAAATTTCTGCTTTTCCGGCTGCTGCGCTGAATCGTTAGACTTAGTGTAACCGTGAAAGCCCAGAAAAACGTCGGAATTATCAATCGAATCTTTGACAATGACCAGCACGCTCGGAAAATTCCTGTCCGTTTTTCGCATTAAATCGAGCGAGTTGTTCGTTTCCGTCAGCCAATTTTCATTGAATTGATAATTCAGCAATGCGTCCGCCTTTTGCGGATATTTTTCGATTACCGATTTCGCCGAATCAATCAGCATCGACTCTTTTTTCCTGGAAGTCAGGTAGTCGCCGCCGAATAAAAATATGATTATCAAAGGAAAACTCAGCAGAAACGCCCAGCCGAGCCTTTTTGTAATCGCTTTTGTTTCCCGAACGTCGTCGCGGTTGTGTTTTTCGGCAATTCTCGTCAGGTTAAACATCACGTTTATCATCAGAGAGCCGGACATCATCGCTAAAATCCCCAGAATACTCATCCCAAACGTCTGCGAGATGTTTTCACGAAATATCTTAAAACCGAAAACTTCGACGGAAATAAAAACGAAAACCCAGTAAATCAAAAGAAGAATCGAAACCAGAGCGACAATATTACTTAGTTTAACAAGTGTTTTTAGATTCATTTCAGTGTCTCCTCAAATTTAATAAGTTAAACCGTTTTCGCTCATTTTTGTTCCAATTTATTCTTTAAAAGATTCGCCCTTGGTAATCTTCTCGCCCTCTTTGCGCAGCATTTCCTCGCGCCCGACGGGTTTTAGTTCGCTTCCGGGCTGCAAAACCTGCGGCGCGCCCGTTTTTTCCGTGGCGGCGGCTTTGGCTTTGCCTTTCGTGTAATCGCGTTTGCGCGGCTCGATTAAGCCGACGTCGACCGCTTCATAACTCAAAATCGGGGCTTCCGCAGACCATTCGGCAATCGTCGTTTTCAGGAAATTCTCGTCGTCGCGTTCCGGGAAATCCGGTTTGTAATGCGCGCCGCGCGATTCGTTGCGATTTAAAGCGCCGAGCGTGATGACGCGCGCCAGTTGCAGCATATTCCAGAGTTGACGCGCGTGCGGCAGAGCCTGCGTCGCCCAGAGATTCGAATCGTTTATCGAAATATTTTGAAAACGGTCTTGCAGTTCGAGCAGTTTTTCGTCCGTCGCCTTCAGGCGGTCGTTATAGCGGACGACCGTCACGTTGTCGGTCATCCATTTGCCCATTTCCTCGTGGATTCTGTATTGATTTTCCGAGCCTTCGTTTTTGATAATCCGCTCGTTTATTTCCTGCTGGCGTTTCAGTTCAGATGCGTGAACGCCGTTTGTCTCAGTGTTTCCGCGCTCGACGTTTTTCGCGTAATCAATCGCCGACGGCGCGGCGACGAAACCGCCGTAAACGCACGAAACCAGAGAATTCGCGCCCAGGCGATTCGCGCCGTGAATCGAATAATCGCATTCGCCAGCCGCGAAAAGTCCCGGAATATTCGTGCGCTGCTCGTAATCGACCCAAAGCCCGCCCATCGAATAATGAACGCCCGGAAAAATCCGCATCGGGACATATCGCGGGTCGTCGCCGACGAACATCTCGTAAATTTCCAGAATCGCGCCGAGCTTTCTGGTCAGGGTTTCCGCCGGAATGTGCGTCAAATCCAGATAAACCTGATTTTCGCCGCCGACGCCGAAGCCTTCCAGACAAATCTGGAAAATCTCGCGCGTGGCAATATCGCGCGGCACGAGATTGCCGTAAGCCGGATATTTTTCTT
>DATHBC010000393.1:0-9418 GCA_035296345.1 Pyrinomonadaceae bacterium
CATTTAACATTTATCAGTTATCATCGAGCCAATAAAAAGAGATAAGATTTAACGGTCCGGGAGCCGGAAAAAAAGCTTTGTCTGCCTGTCCGGCTCCCGACTCTTTTAATAAATTTATTGACACTACGGGGGCGTTGAACTAACCTTAAAATATGTGAAATTTTTAGCTCTCCCTTTAAAAATCTGTAGAACGAGCAAAGGAGGTTATCGAAAATGAAAACGAAATGGAATGCGGCTTTGTTGGCGGCGATGATGGTTTTGGGCTTGATTCTGGTCGGCGGCGAAACCGCTTACGCGCAGCAGACGGACGCTTATAATCTGGGTTATCGCTACGGGCGTCAGGACAAGCGTGAAAATCGTTCGAGCGATTTCAGACGCTATAACAACGAATTTAACCGGAACACGCGCCGGGATTTCCGGCAAGGCTACGAGGACGGTTATCGTGACGCAAGCAACCGCAACTGGGGCAACATCTGGCGACGCAGCGAGCCGCCCAACGATACTTACGGTCAGGGCAACGGTCAGAATCCGCCGAACTGGATGATCGGCTCGTTTCGCGGCTACACGCCGAGCAACGACACTTACACGGTGATAACGGTCGGCGCTGACGGCTATATCACCATCGCCGCCGAAAACGGAGAAGGCTACGCGCGCGGCTATTACAATCGCGGCACGGTCAGCTTCGAGTGGGGGCAATACACCTTCCGCCGCGAAGGCAACGGCTTTCGCGCGGTTAATCGAAACAACAGCAACGACCGCGTCTATTACCAGCGCATCAGCCGGTAAGACCTAAACGTCGAACCGATAATAAAAAAGGGCGGCTCTCATTGCCGCCTTTTTTTTATTTTAAAGAATAGACAGGGATATTATAATTTTTTGACGCCGATGTATTTTTGAGCCGAACGCCGGGACTCGGCGAAGATTTATTTTCTCAGCCTGGCTTCCACGTTGTTCGCTTTCAGCGAATTTCCGGTCGCGCGCTGCAAATCGGCAATCGCTTTGTTCAGTTCCGTCTGGGCGCGAAGCTCGTTGCTTTTCGCCGCCGCCAGCGCCGTCTGGCGTTCGAGAACTTTGTAAATATCGGATTGCCCGGCGTCGAGCTTGCGCTGTTCCGATTCGTACTGCTTTCGCGAATTTTCGCGCGAAATCGCCGCGCTTCTCAAACGGGCTTCGGCGGTGCGGACGCTTTGCAGGGCGTTGCGAACGTCGACCTGAATGTTTTGCTCAAGCTGCTCGCGCTGGGTTTGCAGGCGCTCGCCTTCGACCAGCGAGCGACCGAGCTGGGCTTTCGCCGTTCGGTTGCCGTTCAGCGGCAGATTAAACTGCACGCCGACGCGCACCGTCGGATAACGATTAGCCAAGATGTCGGTAAAAGTCGTTCCCGCGCCGCCGACGTTTTGCAAAAGAGTTTGCTGCGCAATCGGAGCGTCGATACACTGCTGCGGCGGATTCGGATTATTCTGACAACCCGCCAATAAAGGATTCGTAAAATTCGGGTTCAGGCTGCCGCCGACGCCCGCCGACGTGTAGCTCGCCACCAGGTCGATTTGCGGCTTCGTCTGCTCGCGATAAAACCGGCGGTCGATTTCGTTGATGTCTTTCTGCGTCCGGTTCAGTTCGAGTTCGGGTCGATTTTGCAGCGCCGCTTCCAGCGCTTCGGGCAGCGTCGTCGCCGGCGCGTCCAAATCGACCGGGTCGACCGGCACGAGCGAAGCCGACCAGAGCGAATCGTTTTTATTTTGCGCAATCAGGTTTTTCAGATTGTTCTCGGCTTGCGCGACGATATTCAGGGCTTCATAGACGGATTGCTCGAAATTGGCGACCTGCGTTTCGGCGGCGACAATGTCAATCGGCGCGAGCTGTCCTTCCTCGACCAGACGGCGATTATGCCGGAGCTGTTCTTTGGCGTCTCTGACGGTATCGCGCTGCACCTGCAAGTTTCTGAGCGCGTAAGTCAAATCCCAGTAAGCGCGCTGGACGTTCGCGATGGTTTCGATTGAGCGCTGGCGAAATTGCGTGTCGGTCAGGCTCAGATTTCGCTTGGCGATTTCGATTGTCCGGCGATTCTGGTCGAACCTGCGCCCGCGCAGAAGCGGCTGCGTCGCCGAAAACGTGAAATTCGTGTTGTATTGCGGGCTGATAATCGAAACCGGGTTGTCGGTGGCGACTCGCTGATTGCTCGCGGTCACGTTCAGAATCGTGCCGAATTTCGGCACGAAAGCCTGAAAACCGGCGTTTCCGCCGAAAGAGCTGTTCGTCGTCCTGGTAATTCCCGGCGTAAAAAAGCTGATGTTCGGCGTCGTGGCGCGCTCGTAGAAAGTCTGCCCGGTAAAACGCGGCTCGTAGACGCCGCGCGCCGACTGCAAATCGAATTCGGCAATCCGCACGTTTTCGCGCGTCACTTCGATGTCCTTGTTGTTTTCCAGAGCCATCGTAATCGCTTCGCGCAGGGTGAGCGGCTTTTGCTGCATCATATCCACGCCGACGCGCCCCAATTCGGGCAGAGATTTATCGTCGCTCCGGTAATCGGGCGCAATCTGCGGAACGCCGCTTAAATCTTCCGGCTGCACGTTCTGCGCGTCTATGACGACGGGCGTCGGCGACGTTGTCGGCGTCGGCGAAACCGTCGGCGCAGGCGTCGGCAAAACCGTCGGCGAGGGAACCGGCGTCGGCGCGGCGTCCTGCGCCCTCGCTTCGAGCGTAAACAGAACCGCTAAAATTAAAATGAATAAATATAAATGCCTTTTCATAAAGAACTCAGTTTTTACCTGACAGCGAGCTGGTCGCCGTCGTAAATTTGCGCTTAAAGCCGCCGAAAGTGCGCGACGAAACGTTTCTGACGCGGCGGAAGATTCGCAGCTCGCCCAAATCGTCAAACAGCGAGTAGAAAACCGGAACCGCCAGAAGCGTCAAAAGCAGGCACAAACTTTGCCCGCCGACGACCAGAACGCCGATTGAGCGATTCGTTCCCGCGCCCGCGCCCGTCGAGATGACGAGCGGAATCATACCGGCGACGAGCGCGATGGTGGTCATCAGAATCGGGCGCAGGCGGTCGCGGTTTGCCTGAATAATCGCGTCGTAACGGTTCATTCCTTTCGCCCGCAAACCGTTCGTGTGGTCAATCTGCAAAATAGCGTTTTTCTTTACCACGCCGAATAAAAGCAGCAAGCCCAGACCCGAAAAGATGTTGACGGTCTGACCCGCCACCAGCAGGCTGACGATGCCGAACGGAATCGAAAGCGGCAGCGTCAGCAAAATCGTGACCGGGTGAATAAACGATTCAAACTGCGCCGCCAGCACGATATACATAAAGATAAACGACAGCAGAATCGCCATCAGGAAATAAAAACCGGCTTTGCCCATCTCCTTTGATTGACCGACGTAACCGGTCGTGTAACCCGCCGGCAGTTTAAGCTCCTTGACGTATTCGTCAATCGCCGCCGTGATGGTCGCCGCCGAGCCGCCCGGTCGCGTGTTTGCCAGCAGCGTCACCTGACGCTGGCGATTCGTGCGCTCAATCGAGCTCGGTCCCGTGCCTTGCTCGATTTTCACGAGGCGGTCGAGCGAAACCCACCCGACTTTGGTCGACGGCACAATCAGACGCTTTAAGCCCTCGACGTCGCTGCGATAATTATTAACGGCGCGCACGCGGACTTCGTATTGTTCGGTTCCCTCGTTAAAAGTCGTCGCTTCCTGCCCGGCGACCAGCGTGTTCAGCGCCTGCGAAACGTCGCCGACGCGGACGCCCAAATCGGCGGCGGTGTCGCGGTCGATTTCGAGCCTGACCTCAGGTTTTCCGCCTATCAAAGTCGAGTCGACGTCGACGGCGTCGGGAATCGTCTTCATTTTTTCCAGAAGCTTTTCGGAATATTCTTCCAGCTTTTTCAAGTCCGGTCCGGCAATCAAAAACTGCACGTTCGCGTTGCGGAAACCGCCGCCCGAAAATGCCTGCACCTGCTGGACGCCCGTCCGCAGTTCCGGCGGGTAGTTTTTCAAAAGCTCGCGCGCCTCGACCATCAGTTCTTCCTGCGATTTCGAGCGTTCCCCGATGTCGCTGAGCTTGACGTAAATCGTCCCGTTATTGACGATTTGCTGCTGACCGCCGCCGATAGTGGTCAGCGTGTCCGTCACGCCTTCCATGCGGCGCAAATCGGCGGCGATTTTTTCAAACACCGCGCCGGTCGCCGAAAGGCTTTTGCCCTCGGGCGCGCGAATCGAAATTTCAAACTGCGATTGGTCGTCGACGGGCAGAAAGTTTTTTCCGACGAACATAAACAGCGGCACGATTGAGAGAAAAACGAGAATACACAAGCCGACAATCAGCCAGCGATGCCCCATCGAAAATTCCAGAAGCCATGTGTACGTGCCGTCGATGTAGCGGTAAAAGCCGCGCTCTTTGCTATCGACCGGATTATCCGGCACGATTAGCTTCTCGCGCTGCGAGCCCGTCAGCATTCCATCGCCTTTTAGCTCCTGCAAGGCAATATTGGCGGGCACGTTGCTGCTTTCGTAGGCGTCTGCCTTGTCCTCGGCAATGTCAGGATAAACGTTGGTCGGGTCTTCTTTGGCGTCGCGTTTTTTAATCAAGCGCGCGGCGAGCATCGGCGTCAGGGTAAACGAGACGAGCAGGCTGACCGCCACCGCAAACGATGCCGTCAAACCGAACGAGGACATAAAACGCCCGACGATGCCCTGCATAAAGCCGATAGGCACGAAAACCGCCATCAGCGAAAGCGTGGTGGCGAGAACGGCAAGACCGATGTCGCGAGTGCCTTAAATCGCCGCCTGAAAAGGGTCCATTCCTTTTTCTTCGACAAAGCGATAGATGTTTTCCAGCACGACAATTGCGTCGTCGATCACGATGCCGACCATCAGCGTTAAGCTGAGCATCGTAATCGAATTAAGCGTGTAGCCCATGGCGTACATCATCGCGAAAGTCGAGATAATCGAAGTCGGAATCGCCAGCGCGGCGATAAGCGTCGAGCGCAGATTCCACAAAAACAGGAAAACGACGACCGCCGCCAAAAGTCCGCCGACGACCAAATGCTCTTCGATGGCGTGCAGCGAGTTTTCGATAAATATCGAGTTGTCGCCGATAATCCGCATGCTGTAGTTGGCGGGCAGCGACGGCTCGATTTCCTTTAATCTCGCCTTCAGCTCGTGCGCGACGGCGACGGTGTTTTGTCCCGATTGTTTCGAAACGACGAGCGTGACGGCGGGCTGACCGTTCAGGCGCGCTTCGGTGCGAACTTCTTCCGCGCCGTCTTCGACGTAGCCTAAATCTTTAATCCTGACCGGGTAATTGCCGCGCGTGGCGACGACGACGTTGGCAAATTCCTCCGGGTTCTTGATTTTGCCGACCGTGCGCACGCTCGTTTCGGTCGAGCCTTCGTCGAGCCTTCCGCTCGGAAATTCCACGTTCTGAATCCGCAGCGCGTTGGTAATTTCCGCCGCCGTGACGCTGTAAGAACGCATTTTGTCCGGGTCAGCCCAGACGTTTATCTGCCGCTCGCGACCGCCGATAAGCGTCACCTGACCGACGCCGTTGACTGATTCGATGCGCTCCTTGATTTTGTTTTTCGCGACTTCCGTCACGTCGCGCAGGTTGGTCGGCGCTGAAACGACGATGCGCAGGACGGGCGCGGCGTCCGAATCGAGTTTTTGCACGGTCGGCTGCTCCGCCGTTTCGGGCAGATTCGGAATCACCGTCTGAATACGGTTTTCGACTTCCTGCGCCGCGACGTTAACGTCTTTTTCGAGAACGAATTGAACGAAAACCTGTCCGATGCCTTCGGTCGAGCTGGAACGCAGCTCGTCGATGCCGCTGATTGTATTGACGGCTTCCTCGATTTTTTCCGTTACTTCCGTTTCGATTTCTTCCGGCGACGCGCCCGGATTGATGACCGTAATCGTGATGGTCGGAAAATCGACTTTCGGAAAAAGGTCGACGCCGAGCGAGAAAAACGAAAACACGCCGACCGTCACCAGCGACAAAACCAGCATCGTCGCGAAAACCGGACGCTTAACACAAACTTCTGCTAACCATTGCATAATTTTTTAAGGTTCAAAGCTCAGGGTTCAAGGTTCAAGGTTCAAGGTTCAAGGTTCAAGGTTTAAAGCTCAAGGTTTAAAGTTCACAACCTTGAACTTTGAACCTCGAACCTTGAACTTTATTGCCTGACCGAAACGCCGTCGTAAATCACATTCAGATTGCTCGTCGCCACCGTTTCGCCGTCCTGCACGCCCTGCTGGATTTCGATTAAATCGTTTTCCAGCACGCCGAGCTTGACGATGCGCTCCTCGGCTCTGCCGTCTTTTATGACGAAAACTCGGTTCGTGTCGCCTTCGGTTTTGACGGCGACGGTCGGAATCATCACGGCTTGTTTCGGCGCGCCCTGCGCGATGCGGACGGTCGCAAACTGTCCGGGTTTTAACAACCCGTCGCCGTTTTCGACTTCGGCTTCGACTATCAACGTGCGCGAGGTCGCGTTCACGCTCGGCGAAATCCGGACGACCGTCCCGGCAAAATTGCGGTCGGGATAGGCGCTCGTCTGCAGGGAAATTCCCTGACCGGCTTTGACCTGACCGACGTTTTGTTCGGGAACGTCGATGCGCATACGCAGAACGGACGTGCGAACAATCGTCGCCACTTTCGCGTTCGGCGTGTTCGGCGAGATAAATTCGCCGAGGTCGGCGACTCTCTCCGAAACGTAGCCGCTAATCGGCGCGTAAATTACCGCATCGGCGATAGCTTTTTGCGCCGCCGAAATCTGCGTTCGCGCCGCTTCTTCAGCCGAACGCGCGGTATTTACGGCAGCCGTCGCGCTGTTGACCTGCGTCATCGCCGTGCGAATTGCGCTGACGGCGACGGCGGCGGTCGAACGCGCTTCGTCCATTTGCGCGCGCAGCTGGTCGCGCTGCGCCTTACGCTGGTCATAAATCGTGCGCGCGATGTCGCCCGATTCCAGAAGCCTCTCGGCGCGTCCCAGTTCTTTTTCGGCTAATTCAAGCTGTGCTTTCGTGGAGCGAACCTGCGAGAACGTTTCGATGTCGAAATTGCTGCCTTCGGTCAGTCCGAGCCGCGATTGCGTCTGGCGCACGCCGGCGCGCGCCTGTTCGACGTTCGCCTGCGCCTGCCTGACCGCCGATTGCGCCTGCTCGACATTCGCCCGCGCCTGTTCCAGCCGAATCCGCGCGTCGCGGTCGTCCAGCCGCACGAGAACCGAGCCTTTCTGCACGTAGGAACCGATGTCGAAATTTACCTCGACGATTTTTCCGCCGACCGTCGGCGCGACGTCCGTCTGCGCGTCGCTCGCCAGGCTGCCCGTCGCTTCGAAATAAGTCGGAACATTCCGGAGAATCGCCGTCGCCGTCGTGACGCTGACTTCCGTCGGCAATGTGCCGGCGTTGGAGTTGGCGTTATTGTTTTTTGCGCTTGAGCCGCCGCAAGACGCGATAAAAATAGATAAAAAACAAGTCGCGGCGGCTAAAATTATAAATTTAATTGCTTTCATAAACGTTCCGAGCTTTTTTGGTTATTGCTGTTTTTCCCGCTTGTTCGTTTTTAGTTTTTAATTCCCCGGAGCAGTATCTCCGCGAAATTTTTCGCCGCTTCCGCGTTGGAAATGTCCAGCAGGCGGCGTTTTCTGTCCCAGAGCGAATTGTTGAGCGCGTGGTGAATCATCATTCCGACTATAGCTCTAACGACGACGCGCGGGTTTATGTTCGCGCGAATCGCGCCGTCCTTTTGCCGCTGCGCGATGTATTCGCTCATAAATTCGTAAATCGGCACGATGTTTTCCTCGATGAAAATATCCGCCAGCTCGTGTCCTTCCAGCGCGGCGTGAAACAGAAGCCGCATAAATTCCGGGTCGCCTTCGTGCTTGTCGAGCGCTTCGAGAATCATCCGGTAAAAAACCTCTTCGTCGTCTTTCGCCAGCAGCGCCTCGCAAATCGATTCCATCGGATTGGCGGTTTTGCCCTCGCAAGCCTTATGGTCGAGAATCGCGTGATAAAGCTCGTTTTTGGTGGCGAAATGCCGGAAAACCATCGCTTCGGAAACGCCCGCCGCGCGCGCGATTTCCTTGGTCGTCGTGCCGCGAAAGCCGTTTTGTGAGAATAATTTAATGGCGACCTGCAAAATCAGCGAGCGTCGCTCGTCGCCCGACATTCGCGTGCCGTGGGGCGCTTCGTTTGCTGCTGCCGTGTCCAGTTCTTTAATCAACAATTTCTCCTTGCAGTCAAGTAAGTAAGCACTTACTTTCTCAAATGCGTAATTGCTTTGTCAAGCCGTATGTGAAAAAATTAACAAGAACTTAATGCGAAATTTTTTCGTATCAACTTTCTGTGGAACGAGGACATCAAAAAGACGACCGAAACGGCAGGAAGTTTTAGTTCGGTTGTTTTATAAATTTGGGAAAGACAAGGAGATTGAAGATGGCTGAAATTGAAGAAACGAACAACGAACAGCAGCAACCGCAGGGATTGGTGAAAACCGATAATTACAACGGCGAGGACGCGTCGGCGACGGCGGAAAACGATTACGTCGCCGAATTCAGAACGCAGGCGCAGGAATACGGGCAGCGGCTGAACGAAGCCGCGCTGAAAGCCAGGGATTACGCTTCGGAAAAATTTGAATACGCGGGCGAAAAATTCCGCGAGCTGCAAGCGAAAGAGCCGAAGGAATTGATTGAAGACGCCAAAGAATACGCGCGCCAGAAACCGGGACAGACGATTCTGATTTCGGCGGCGGTCGGCTTGGTGCTCGGCTTGCTTTTAAAACGCAGATAATATTTTTTTCGACGGAAAAGCTGAAAAGGCGATTCAATATTTTTGAATCGCCTTTTTCTTTATAAATATTGAACCGCTTGAATCGAAAATCCGGACGCTTGCGTCCAAAACTTCAGAATTTCCGAACTTTCAATAAGGTTTGTTTAACAGCCGGAAAAAGTAACCGCCGAAAAAAAATTTAAACCTGCGCGTGAATCAGGCGGCGGACGCGGTCGCCGAAAAGCACGTCGATTTTCTGCGGTTCGATGACTTCCATGACCTCGCCCTGACCGAAAACATCGTGAATCATCGCCTGTCCCTTGCGGTATTTGCGCGTGCGGTCGTAAGGGCTGCCGGATTTGGTTTTGCCGACCGTCAGCGACGTTTTCACATCGCGGCTGTAGGTGCTTTCCATCGCGCAAACTTCGCAGGTAAGCTTGCTAATCTGTCCCTGTTTGGTGACGGTCAAAACCGTGTGGTTGGTTTCCGTATCGCAAGCCGAACACATACGCTCGACCGTATCACTAACTGCAAACTTTTTGCTTGCCATCTTTTTTATTTACCTCTCTTTATCTCGAAAACGCGCAGACGGAAAAGAACGAAAAGTTTTCTTTTGCCCCGTCCGGCGCGTATTTTTTATTTAAACTTT
>DATHBC010000394.1:0-2711 GCA_035296345.1 Pyrinomonadaceae bacterium
GCTGCGTGCTCGCGCGCCGCTTTCTCAATCTCGGCGGTCGAAGATAAGTATCCGGCGTAAACGTCTATCGTCAAAGGCACAGCCATATCGACCACGGTAATGATTTTTATCTCGCACGGCGCTCCGAAATTAAGCTTTGAAACTATCTCCAGCGCCGCTTCGCTGTATTTCGTGCCGTCCGTCGCCAGAAGGATTTTCATATGTTCATCCTCTCTTCCATTTTCAAAAATGCCGATTGGAAAACTTTATAAATAATCTGCTGAATGTGTTACTGATAATCCCTTAAATCAGACCGATTTGCAAATAATACGGCGTCATAAAATAATCTCGCCAATCAGGATTTTCGTTTCTTTTTTTCGAAATTTTCGCTGTAAATCTGCCGTTTATTCGGCGATTTGTAAAAAAACATCCTCCAGATTCGAAGGTCTGAGCAACATCGGGCGCGAGCCGTATTGGCTCATCAAAGGCGTCAAAAGCTGAGTGTTTTCAGCGAAATACAAATGAGCCGTGCCTCTTTGACGCGCCATAATGTTTTCGTCGGATTGTTTTAGGGAAACGCCTTCGGCTTCGCGGATTTCCAGAGCGTAGCGGCTGACTTTCGCTTTAATCAGCGCGCTCGGCACGCCTTCGGCGACGATTTTTCCGTGCGACATCATAATCAGGCGATGCGAGAGCTTTTCCGCCTCGTCCATATAATGCGTTGAAAGAACGATAGTCAGGTTTTGCGTCCGTCGCAGCTCTTCGAGCTTTTCCCATATTTCCTGCCTGACGTTCGGGTCCAACCCGGTCGTCGGCTCGTCGAGCAGCAGGATTTTCGGACGGTGAAGCAGTGCCCGCGCAATCACCAGACGGCGTTTCATTCCGCCAGAAAGATGGTCGACTTTGGCACTTGCCTTTTCGCCGAGTTTGATAAAATTCAAAAGCTCGTCGGTTCTCGTTTCGGCGAAAACTTTCGCGAGGCGAAAATACCTGGAATAAACCAAAAGATTTTCCCGAACGTTTAAATCCGGGTCGAGGTTGTTTTCCTGCGGAACAACTCCGATCAGAGCGCGAATTTCCCGCTCGTTTTTTCCGACGTCGAAGCCTTCGACCGAGAGAATGCCGTCGGTTAAGGGCGAACGGCAGGCAATCATCCGCATCGTCGTGGATTTACCGGCTCCGTTTGCGCCCAAAATAGCAAAAGTCTCGCCCCGCTTTACCTGGAAATCTATACCGTCGACCGCGCGAAACGAGCCGAAATTTTTAACCAGATTCTGCGCTTCGATTGCGTGCATAAGCTTTTAATTTGTTACTATTCGGGCGAAACAAAAGTCAAGCCGAGTCGCAGCGAGGGCGGCTATTTTTTGATTTTCTTCAGCAGCAGGGAAAGCATCATTCTCTCGGCTTCACCGAGTTCAGAAAACATGCTTTCCTCTAGTTTCAGCCATTGCTCTTCGACGCTGCGTTTAATCTGCGAGCCTTTTTCCGTTAGATACACGCGCATTAAACGCCCGTCTTTTTCGCACTTCTTCAGTTCGACAAAACCGGTGTCAGCCATCCTGACGACCATGTTATTAATCGTCGGCGGCGATACCTGAAGGCTGCGCACCAAATCAGCCTGACTCTGCCCGTCAGTTTGCCAGAGAGAATTGAGTACGAAAACCTGCCCGGCGTGCAGCCCGATTTCACACATCAGCTTTTCTAAACTAGTCCTGTGAATGTTTGTAATTTGCGTAAACAAATAGCTTAAAGAATCAGTCATATATTTTATAAAAAAGGTTAGCAAACTAATGATAATATAGTTAGCTAACTAAATATCAACCAACTAAACAATATATTATTAGCCGGCTAAAATAAAATCAAATGTAACTTTAAATAAAACCTGATGTGGGAAACAAATTGTCTGAAATAAATAAATATCGGTATAAAAAGAAAGCGGCGGGAAATTAATCACGCCGCTTTCTTTTATCGAAAAAGGAGAAACTTTAGCTTCTTCCGCTCTTTTTCCAATCGCTTAAAAATCCGTCCAAGCCTTTATCCGTCAGAGGGTGTTTGACGAGCTGTTGAATAACTTTAAAAGGAATGGTCGCGACGTCAGCGCCCGCCAGGGCGCAATCGACAATATGCATCGGGTGGCGAATGCTGGCGGCGAGAACTTCCGTCGTAAAGCCGTAGTTGTCATAGATTTGCACAATATCGCGAATGAGCTGCATTCCGTCCTGCGCAATATCGTCGAGCCTGCCGATAAACGGGCTGATGTAGGTTGCGCCGGCTTTTGCCGCCAAAATCGCCTGCGCGGCGGAAAAGCAGAGCGTGACGTTGACCTTCGTGCCCTCGCCGCGAAAGGTGCGCGTCGCTTTCAGTCCTTCCAGAGTCAGAGGACATTTTATGACGACGTTCGGTGCAATTTTCGCGAATTTGCGACCTTCTTCCAGCATTCCTGCGGCTTCCAGGCTGGTGACTTCAACCGAAACATCGCCCGGAACCATTTCGCAAATCGCGGCGATGTGTTGTTCGAAATCGACACTTCCTTCCTTTGCAATCAGAGACGGATTGGTTGTCACGCCGTCAATCAAGCCCATCTGGATGGCTTAGCGGATTTCGTCCAGATTGGCGGTATCAATAAAAAATTTCATAATTCTCCTTTTTAAAACGTTGCTTTGTTTAATCCTTTATTCGACGGGATTTCTCAGGATGCCCACGCCTTCAATCTCAATTTCGCAGACGTCGCC
>DATHBC010000395.1:0-1956 GCA_035296345.1 Pyrinomonadaceae bacterium
AAGACAAAGTTTTGATAGATTTGCGGACGGTTTCCGAAGCGGAAGAAAATGAGTTATTGGAAGTGTTAGCAAAAATTGTATAATTGCTTCCGGAGTTGAGAAAATGACTTTAACCATCGAAATCGACGACCGGAGACGGAAATCTCTCGAATCAATCGCCGCCCGCAAAGGAAAAAAGGTCGGTGAATTTGTCGAAGAGATTCTCGACGATTATCTTTATCGTGAAAACATAACGGATGAAGAAATGCGGAGTTGGATGAAACTTTCCGAAAACTCTTTTGCCGAATGGGAAAACGAAGAAGATGCCGCCTACGACAAACTTTAAAAAATGGGAAATAATTCTCGTTCCGTTTCCCTTTACCGATTTAAGCTCAGTCAAGCGCCGCCCGGCAATTATCGTCTCGCCGGATTCTTACAACGCCGGAAACGATGTTGTTATTGCCTTCGTTACCAGCCAGTTAAACGTTTCGCCGCGCACCGGCGATTATCAAATACAAAAATGGAGAGAGGCGGGTTTACCGAAACCGTCGATGGTCAGAATGAAATTCGCCACCGTCACCGAAAACATAATCGTCAAAACTATCGGCAGACTTGAAATCGAAGACCGGACGGAACTTGAAAAAATTATTTTAGCCTTTTTCAAATTATAAGCTTCGGTAAAACTCCACGCCTTCTTTTAATTCGACCGCGATTTTGCCTTGCGATTCGGCGTAATCGAGATGGGCGACCGATTCGGAAACGGCGAGAAAGCGCTGCGCATCATCGGCGACGGCATCGGGAAAAAGCTTTAAGGCGAGCTCGAAAGCCGTCACGCCGTTCGGCGCTACCAAATCAATGACCTTTCGCTGTCGTTCATCGATGGCGCGGACGTAGCGATTGAAAATTTCCTCGAAATCCGTCACCGGCTCGCCGTGCCCGCCGTAAGTCAGGGTCGGCGAAAACGAGCGCAGGCGGGCGAGGCTGACCAGATATTCAGCCAGCGAGCGAAAGCGCCGCGAGGCGTCAATCGGGTCGGGCGAGAGAACCGGATTCGGCGTGATGCGTTTCAGAACGCAGTCGCCGCAGATTAAAGTCCGGTTCGCCTCGCGGACAAACGAGCAGGAGCCGGGCGTGTGTCCGGGCGTGTGCAGGACTTTCAGAATGCCGCTCGCAAATTCCAGCTCCATCTCGTCGTGCAGCAAATCGAATTCATCGTCCGCGAGCGAATCGGTCAAAAGCCGCACGTCCTCATAAAAATCGTGCATTTTATGAAAAAGCTCGCTCGAAACTCCGGCGCGATATAAAAGATTTTCGTGCTCGGCGCGCGCCAGCCGTCCGAAAAGATGCCCGGTTTCCCAGCCGTGAACGAAAATTTCAGCATTTTTCGCCTCGTCGCGCACCTGTTTTGCCAAGCCGCAATGGTCTTCGTGCGCGTGCGTCAGGACGATTCTTTTAATATCGGCGAGCCGGACGCCGTTTCGCTGCAAGCCATCGCGCAGGGCGGCGGCGGCTTCCGCCGTCTTCGGTCCGACGTCGATTAAGGTCAGAGGCTCTTCCCTGATGAGATAAACATTAACGTCGCCGATATAAAACGGCGTCGGGATGGCAAGCGGAATTATTTTCATAAAATAAAAAGGTTGCCATTATATAATAGCAACCTCTATTGACATTTTAACAACCGTGTCGAAATTGATTTTAACAATCAAAATCGCACCATCTCCAGCATCTGTTCGCCTGCTGGTTACACTCGAGCGGAGTTCCGCCGCTGTCGATACAGCTCTGGTAAATCGTCTCGCACTCGCTGCAGCAGGGCGCCGCGCCGCACTGCTTAGTTCCGAAATCGGCAAAAGTTGCGAAGCCCAAAGCAAAAAGCATCGCGGCTAACACCATAAACTTGCGACTAACCTTGAGAATACTTTTCATTGTCGTTTCCTCCATTTCAATAAATTTAAACCTGGAACGGGCAACTATCAGCGT
>DATHBC010000396.1:0-10746 GCA_035296345.1 Pyrinomonadaceae bacterium
CCCTCGTCATTTCCGCAGCCGGCTTTTAGGCGATAAGGAGCGCGAAATCGCTTCGCGACTGTGTCCAATTCGGTTTTACTCATTTTTCGATGCCTTGAGATTCCGAATTGTCGTTTCAATCACGAAATTATTTTTATTCAAGCCTTCTTCAGCCGCTTCGCGCGAAACTCCGGCTTTTTGCATCACAATCGCCGCGCGCAAATCGCCGTTTGCCTCGTCTAATAAATTCTGCGCCGCGCTCTCGTCCAAAGCGGTTTCCGTCATTAAAATTCGCACGGAGCGTTCCCGCAGCTTGACGTTCGAGGATTTGACGTTCGTCATTCGATTGCCTTTGACGTAGCCGAGTCGAATCATCGCCGTCGTGGAAATTATATTCAGAATCATTTTCTGCGCCGTTCCCGCTTTCATGCGGGTCGAGCCGGTAATCGCTTCCGCGCCGACTTCGGCGATTAGTGCAATTTCCGCCGCTTTCGTAATGGCGGAATCGGGAACGCACGTGACGCAAGCCGTAAAACAGCCGAGTTTTCGGGCGAAATCCAAAGCGCCGATGGTATACGGCGTTCTGCCGGACGCGGCGATGCCGACCAGCGCGTCTTTCGCCGCCAGACCGCGTTTCTTCAAATCTTCCGCGCCCGCTTGGCGGTCGTCCTCGCTCGATTCGGTCGCCTTGTAAAGCGCGTCGTAGCCGCCCGCGATGATGCCTTGCACAAGCTCGTAAGAAACGCCGTAGGTCGGCGGAATCTCGCTCGCGTCCAGCACGCCGAGCCGCCCGCTCGTGCCCGAGCCGACATAGAAAAGCCGCCCGCCATCTTGCAGTCTTTCGACGATTTTATCAACGGCGGCGGCGATTTCCGGTAAAATTTTCTCGACCGCCGAGGCGACTTTTTTGTCCTCGGCGTTGATTAGGCGAATCGCTTCCAGCGTCGAAACGCGGTCGATATTCGCAGTATTCGGATTTTCACGTTCGGTGACCGGCAGCATTTTCTATTTAATAAAGCGTAAAATTGTATTCGACGATTTTGGTGACGCTGTAAGGCACGCCGTTTTTAACGGCTGGCTCAAAGCGAATTTTCCGCGCCGCTTCAATCGCGCTCATCGTTAAGCCGAGCGGCAGTTTAGTGACGGGCAAAATCGCTCCGATTTGACCGTCAGCCTGAAAAGTAATACGAACGCGTACCCTGCCGGCAATGCCGTAAGTTCGGGCTAAATCGGTATAATTGGCGCGCGCCTTCGACAGGATTTTGACGCCCGACGTTTGACCGGGCTGAACCGGCGCGGGATTCGGAACGGTTCTGCCGCTGCCGATTCCCGAGCCGCTGCCGATTCCGCTGCCTGAGCCGGTTTTGCCGCTGTTGTTTGGCGCGACGACGGTTTGATTGGTATTTTCAGGCGCGACGGGTTTTTCGACCGCTGGCGGTTCGCGTTTTTCGACGGATTGGCTGACGAATCTGATTGAGTCGAAAAAACGCTCGACTTCAAAATCGTTCTCGATTTCGCTGATTGTGTGAAAGACGTGAGAACGCCGCTGCCCGCGGATTTCGAGAATGCGGTGATAAAAATTCTCTTTGTCGCGAAAAGTGTAAGCCGAACCGGAAAATGCGCCGATTCTTTCCACGCTTTTCTTCAGCGGATTGTCGCGAATAAACCTCAGCACGGTTTCGGAAGTCAGAAAAATTTTCCCGTCGCCCGAATTAACGAAATAGTAATTTTTATTGAACTGAGCCGTATAAAAGCCTTCAATCAGAGCGACTTTGTCGTCTAAACGGCTGCTATTTGAAACGGCTTGGGGAAACTCAGCCGAAAATTCCTCTTGCGGCGGCTGGAATCTCTGCCAGTCGGCTTTCTGAATTTCCTCCTGCGAATAAGCGTTTGCCGCTAAAAAAAGCGTGATTAAAAAAGAGGTAAACAAAAATTTCTTCATCTTTTTACTCCATTTTTGCCGTTTCTGCCGTTGCTGCGCGACATTTGCAGAGCCATCTGCGCGGCGGCGACGGCGGGCGGGAATTTCGGCGCGGCGATAAAGGCTTTCGGCGCGATTTCGCGGACGCTTTCCAAAAGCGGCTGGAAAATCAAATCGCCCGCGTGAAAGATTCCGCCGACGTAGCCGATGGGAAATTTTCGCCGCGCCATTTTTAACTCTTTTATCACGGCTTTTGCCGCCAGCCCGAGCTCGCGCCCGGCTTCTTCCAGAACGGAAATCGCCACGCGGTCGCCCGCGCGCGCCGTTTCGATGACGTGGCGCGCAAATCCGGCAATGCGAGCATTATCAATCTGCGGCGCGTAAATGGCAACCGATAAATCTTCGAGCCGCCCGGCGCGAAAATAATCGACCGCCAAATCGCTCAGGTTCGTGGACTGCCCGCGCCCGTCCGAGGCTTTGGCGACGGCTTGCAGGGCACGGCGCGCGATTCCCGCTCCGCCGCCCTCGTCGCCAGCCAGCGGTCCCCAGCCGCCGGCGATGGCTTTTTTTCCTTCGGAATTTTGCCCGATGCAGACCGAGCCGGTGCCGGCAATCACGCACAAACCTTCTTTGCCCTGCGTCGCGGCGAACAGCGCGATTTCGGCGTCCGTGTTGATTTCGACCGTTTTGATGCTGAATCGCTGCACGACCAGCCGGCGCAGAATCTGCCGCAAATCGGCGCGCCGCACGCCAGCCAGCCCGCACTCGATGGCGACGATGTCGCCCTGATTCAATCCGGCATTGTCGCAAGCCTGGTCGACCGCCGCAAAAATATTCGCCGCCGCTTTTTCGATGCCGACGCGCAAAGGATTCGACGCGCCGGAAAAAGCTTCGCCGACGATGGCTTTTTCCGCGTCGAGCAAAACGATGTGAGTTTTCGTTCCGCCGCCGTCCACACCCAGAAACAGATTATGAAAGCCGGGAAACCGTTTCGAGGGATGCCTTTTTGAAATTTGCGCGGTCATCAGACAGAATATTTTTAGAAATTTCTTCTTATATTCTAAACCCGACTTGACATATAATAAAAACTAAAAGATTTTATCTAGTCAATAAGGCTTTTTGATGTTTTATTCGTTCTAAGTCATACGTCGTTTGTCAGCGGCAGGTTGAGTGTTTTCCGAAAGTCAATAAAATATAGCCGGCGAAGGACGCGAGGGGACAAAGACCAATCTTTTATGGAAATCCGACAATTGAGAGCTTTCGTGGCAATCGCGGAAGCAAAAACTTTTACGGCGGGCGCAAAGCGCGTGCACGTGACGCAGGCGGCGATTTCGATGCAGATTCGACAGCTCGAAGACGAAGTCGGATTGCCGCTGTTTACGCGGACGCCGCGCCGCGTGCTGATGACCGAGGCGGGCGATTTGCTTTTGGAGAGAGCCAGAAAAATCCTGCGCGAGCACGATGCCGCGGTCGAGGAAATCGCCGAAATCGCCGGGGCTGAATACGGCAGATTGAGAATCGGCTCGGCTTCGGCAATGTTTACGACCAATCAATTGCCGATGATTTTGCAGCAGTTGAAGGCGAAATTTCCGAATGCCGTGATTTCCGTCGCATCGGGAACGAGCGTGGCGCTGGTGCAGAAAATTATGAACGGCGAAATCGACGTGGCGTTCGTTTCGCTCCCGGTCGAAAACTCGAATATTCAGACCGAGCTTTTATTCAGCGACGAAATTGTCGCCATCGCCAACCCGAAACACCCGCTCGCCAAACAGAAAGTCATCAGCGCGGCGGCGCTCGCCGGCGAGCCGCTGATTCTGGGCGAGCAGGGCGGCAACACGCGGCGGCAGATTGACGATTTCTTTTTGCAGGTCGGCGTCAAGCCGAACGTCGTGATGGAGCTCTCGCGCCAGTCGGCGATTAACCGGATGGTCGAAAATAACATGGGCGTCGGCATCGCCAGCGCGAAAACCGTCAAGCAGGCTGTCTCGGACGGAAAATTCGTCGCCTGGTGGATTGAAGGCGCGACGATGAACTGGGAATTGGGCTTGGCGCGCCTGCGCGGCGGTTATTTTTCGCCGATTGCACACGAATTTGCCCGGCTCTGCCGCGAAAGCTTTGCGGAAAAGGAAAAAGAACTGAAGGCTAAAAAGTAAATTTGCCCGCAGCTAAAACAGGCTGCGCGAATTGATGAACATGGATAAGAAAATTACGAATCGAGGGTTGTTAATTAAAATGCCGCAAAAATATTTAAGGACGATTTTTTCAGTTGCGCTTTGTGTCTGTGTTTATCTGTGTTCGTCTGCGAGCAAAATCGCCGCGCAAGGCTTGCCGGTCGCGCCGCCGCAGACAGTCGGAATGAATGCGGCGAAGCTCAATCAGATTGACGATTTGGTGGCGAAAGCCATCGCCGATAAAAAACTGCCGGGCGCGGTCGTCCTGGTCGGGCACAAAGGAAAAATCGTTTTTCGCAAAGCTTACGGCAATCGTTCGCTCGCGCCGGCGGTCGAGAAAATGACGGTCGACACGATTTTCGACGTCGCGTCGCTGACCAAACCGGTTGCGACGGCGACCTCCGTAATGATTCTGGTCGAGCAGGGAAAACTGCGTCTGAACGATACGGTCGGCGGATTTATTCCCGAAATTCAGGACGAAGCGGCAAAACGCGTGACGATTCAGCAGCTTTTGACGCACACTTCCGGCTATCGACCGGATTTCGATTTGGGCGAAAAATGGACTGGACGCGAAGGAATGCTGGAAGCTTTGGAAAAGGAAAAACTGCGAAATCTTGCGGGAACGAAATTTGTTTATTCCGATATTGGTTTTATTGTTCTTGGAGAAATTGTTAATAGAATAGATAACAACTTGAAAACTTTTGCCGGGCGAAATATTTTTGAAGCTTTAAAAATGGATGACACAAGTTTTATCGAACATATTGCCGCCCAAAATGTCACTCGCAATTCAGCCACGGGCGCAGGAAGTTTAAATCCTTATGTTTTGAGAGGCAGAACTTATAGAATTGCGCCGACGGAAAACATTAAAGGTCAGCAAAATTATCTTGGCGCAAAATTTGAGGGCGACGAAAAAACCGGAAATGAAATTCTGCGCGGAAAAGTTCACGACCCGACTTCTTTCCGAATGGGCGGCGTCGCCGGGCACGCCGGGCTTTTTTCGACCGCCGACGATTTGGCGCGTTATTGCCAGATGCTTCTGAACGGCGGCGTTTTGGACGGGAAAAGAATCTTGTCGGCGCAGGCTGTGGCGCGAATGACCGCGCCGTATGTCGTTTCCGAAGACGGCGCGGCGCGCGGGCTGGGCTGGGATATGAACACATCTTTTTCGTCGAATCGCGGCGACCTGTTTCCGCTCGGCTCTTTCGGTCACACGGGTTTTACGGGAACTTCGGTCTGGATTGACCGCGTTTCGGAAACGTTCGTCGTGTTTTTATCGAACCGCGTTCACCCGGAAGGCAAAGGCGACGTGACGCCGCTGCGCTCGCGCGTCGCGACGGTCGTCGCTTCGGCGATTGAAAACGTCCCGGTCGAAGCGATTCGCACAGCCGAAAACGTTTATTCGGCGCAGGTCGCGGCGCAGATTCCGAGATTTAAGGAACTGGTTCAGCGTTCACCGGCGGTCGGCGCTCAGCGTTCAGCCGAAAACGCGACGGTTTTAAACGGCATCGACGTTCTGGAAAAAGAAAAATTCAAGCGTCTGGAAAATCTGCGAATCGGTTTGGTGACGAATCACACGGGCAGAAATCTTTCGGGAAAGCCGACGATTGACGTTTTGAAGGAAGCTCCGAACGTCAGGCTCGTCGCGCTTTTCGCGCCGGAACACGGGATTCGCGGGCTGCTCGACCAGGAAAAAATTTCCGATTCGACGGACGAGAAAACCGGCTTGCCGATTTATTCGCTCTACGGCGAAACGCGGAAGCCTAAACAGGAACATCTCGCCGATTTGGACGCGATTGTCTTCGATATTCAGGACATCGGCGCGCGTTTTTACACTTATATCTCCACGCTCAGAGGCGTTCTGGAAGAAGCGGCGAAGGCGAAAAAGCCGGTATTCGTTTTAGACCGCACGAATCCGATAAACGGTCTGGCGGTCGAAGGCGCGCTCGCCGATGCCGATAAGCTGAACTTTATCGCCACGCATCCGATTGTCGTGCGTCACGGGATGACCGTCGGCGAGCTGGCGCAGATGTTCAACGCCGAAAACAAAATCGGCGCGGACGTGCGCGTCGTGAAAATGGAAAACTGGTCGCGCGCGATGTGGTTTGACGAAACGAATCAAATCTGGACGAACCCTTCGCCGAATATGCGCAGCCTGACGCAGGCGACGCTTTATCCGGGCGTCGGACTGCTGGAAGTCACCAACGTTTCGGTCGGTCGCGGAACGGACACGCCCTTTGAAATCGTCGGCGCGCCCTGGCTGGACGGACAAAAGCTGGCTTTATATCTGAACAGGAGAAATCTGCCCGGCGTGCGTTTCGTGCCGGTTAGCTTTAAACCGAACGCTTCGGTTTTCAAAGACGAAAATGTCGGCGGCGTGAACATTATCATCACCGACCGGAAAGCGTTTGAGCCGGTGCGCACGGGAATCGAAATGGCGGTCGCCCTGCGGCGTCTTTACCCGGCGGAATGGCAGGTCGACAGATACGCGCGGCTGCTGGTCAACGCCGAGATTCTGGAGCGCGTCCGGCGCGGCGACGCGCCCGAAGAAATAGAAAAAGCCTGGCAGTCGCAGCTCGAAGAATTTAAAAAGCGTCGGGCATCATTTTTGCTTTACAAGTGACTGATTTAGGTTTATAAATTTCTTGAGTCTTAACATTATTTGTAAAATCCAATAAAAATCAGGAAACAGTATTTTGGTCAGACCGATTTTCGCTCACAACCATAACGAAAATTTGAAGGTTTTTCCAAAAATTTAAATAAATCTTATCGTTTGTCATTTAGCGAATCAGCAAATTCGCGTTGAAAGGTAATCAAGCAAGAAGCAAGTTAGCAAGTAAGGAACAGAAAGACTATGAAACATAATTTCAAGCAAATAAGCTTTGTGCTGTTGGCACTCGCAATGGTTTTGAGCCTGAGCGGTCTGACAATGGCGCAGGAAGTGACCGGCTCAATCGTCGGAACGGTGCGGGATGCTTCGGGCGCGGCAGTGCCGGGCGCGACCGTAACCATTACCGATCCTTCCAAAAATAATGTCGTCGTCCGCACGACAACCACCTCCGACGATGGCGAATTTTCCGCGCCGAATCTGATCGTCAGCGTTTACGCCGTGACGGTCGAAGCGGCGAACTTTAAAAAATCAGTCGTCACCGACATAAAACTCGATGTCGGTACGCGCCGACAGGTCGAAGTCACGCTTCAGGCGGGCAGAATCGAGGAAACCGTGACGGTCGAATCCGACCCCGTCTCGGTCGAGCTTTCGACGCCGACCGCCGGAACGGTCGTCAGCGGCGAGCAGGTTCGCGAGCTGTCGCTCAACAACCGTAATTTCGTGCAGCTCGTAACGCTCGCGCCCGGCGTTTCCGCAGACCTTACCGATACTATTTCGGTCGGCTCTACCGACCCGCAAACCGGAGCCGTCAATCTGGTCAGCATCTCGGTAAACGGCGCGCGCAGCAGCCAGAATACTTATACGGTAGACGGCGCGGACATTACCGACCGCGGGTCGAACTTGACGATCCAGGCTTATCCGAGCGTTGATTCGATTGGCGAATTCCGCGTTCTGCGCTCGCTTTATCCGGCTGAATCCGGCAGAAGCGGCGGCGGTCAGGTCAACGTCGTCACGCGCAGCGGAACGGATCGCTTCAGCGGCACGCTTTACGAGTTTGTCCGTAATGAAGTGTTCAACGCCAACGATTATTTTACGAATCAGACCAAAGCAGCCGGAGTCGATCCCGAAACCGGCAAAGCGAATCGTCGTCCTTTCCGCTACAATAATTTTGGATGGACGCTCGCCGGACCGGTTTACTTCTTCAATTTCGGAGAACGCGACCCGGACGACTCGTTTTTTGCCAAGCAAAAGGGAACATATTTCTTCTTTTCACAGGAATGGAGAAAGGATATACGTTATCCGGCGCTTGCTTCGACCGTTCCGAGTCTGGCTCAGCGTCAGGGCATTTTCAGCGTTCCGATTTGCCTTCAGGCAACCGGAACCACCTGTACGACCACTCTGGCGGCTGGCACGCCGCTCTCTACCGTGCGCCCGATAAATCCGGTCGCGCAGCAATATCTGACCCACATTTACAATAAACTACCCGCACCGACTTCGGGCGCGAATACCTTGACCTTCCCGGCAATCAATAAAGCGGATTTTCGCCAGGAGATCATTAAATTCGATCATAACTTTACGAAGAATTGGTCGGGTTACTATCGTTATCAGAGAGACGATATTCCGACTCTGGATGCAAACTCTCTGTTCTCGTCGGGTTCCGGTTTACCGGGCGTTTCAACGACGCGAACTGATTCTCCGGGCAGAACGCACACGGCTCAGATGACCTACGTTCTGAATCCGAGAATGATTATCGAAGGTCGTTATACTTACAGCTACGGTGCGATTTTGAGTGAAAACGTCGGTTTGCTGGCGCTCGAAAATTCTCCGATTTCGATACCGCTGCCGTATCCGGTCACCCGCGACCGCGTGCCGACCATTTTGAACAACGGATTCAGCGGTCTTCAGGGCTTCGGTCCCTATGACAATTTTTCCGATAAGCACGGCTGGAGCGGCAGTTTTACCTGGATTGCGGGCAGCCACACAATGAAATTCGGCGCGATGTATTCGTTGTATCGTAAAAACGAAAATGCTTTAGCCGGTAACAACGAGGGTGTTTTCAACGCCTTTAACACGCCGGGCGGGACAACGGCTGTTATTGCTCCGGGCGGAAGCACTCTACAGCAGCAGTTTGCGAACTTCCTGCTGGGAACAAACGTTAATTTCTCGCAGGCAAGCTTTGATTACACGGCTGATTTACGGCAGAAAACTTTTGAGGCGTATGCACAGGACGAATGGCGTTTTCGCCCGAATCTGACTTTGTATATGGGCGTTCGCTACTCGTTCTTCGGTTCGCCGTGGGATAGAAACGGTCGCCTGACGAACTTTGTGCCGGAACTTTTTGATCCGAGCGCCGCTCCGCTGGTCACCGGTGCGGGAAACCGCGTCGCCGCTGCGGGTAAAAATTTCTGTAACGGTTTGATTGCCAATACGCAGAATTACACGACCGGACCGGCAAACTTTAACTGTACGCCGATTCAATCGCCGTGGGGCAAGTTCATTATGGACGCTCCGAAAAATGACTTTGCTCCGCGAGTCGGTTTCGCCTGGGATCCGTTCGGAAAGGGCAGAACCGCGATTCGTACCGGTTACGGTATTTATCACGAGCAGATTTTGAGCGGAATTATGCTCCAGCATATCGGTCTGAATCCGCCTTATCAGCAAACCTGCACGGTCACCGGCGTAAGCTTGGATAATCCGGTTCCGGGCGGAAACTGTACGGCGGCGGCTTCGGCGCTGGCTCCGAATATCAGAGGCATTCAGGCGGACTGGGAAACGCCTTATATGCAGCACTGGTCATTGGATTTCCAACAGCAATTGACCGATAAAACGCTGGTCACGGTCGGGTATTACGGTTCCAAAGGCACAAATCTGATCGGCGCTTTCGAGCTTAATGAAATTCGCCCCGGTGTAGCGTTAAGCTCTATGTGCGCGACCGGAGCTTCGACGACGCCGACCGTTGCCTGTCAAACTCCGGGAACCGGCTTCCTGGCGGCAAACAGGATTCTCGACCAGCTGCGCCCGTATAGAGGCTACCAATCCCTGAACATCGTTCAGCCGCGATACGATTCAAACTACCATAGTTTGCAGATTTCCGCGCAGCAGCGCTTTAGCGGCGCGTCGCAGGTCAATGTCGCTTATACCTGGTCAAAAAACCTGACCAATAATTTAACCGACCGTTCCAGTGCTCCGCAAAATTCCTATGACCTGGAAAGCGAATGGGGAAGAGCGGCGCTCGACCGTCGCCATATTTTCACGCTCAATTATGTCTACGAATTGCCGTTTTTCCGCGAACAGCAGGGATTTGTCGGCAAAATTTTGGGCGGCTGGCAGGCTTCCGGCATTATTTCCTATAATACCGGTTTGCCCTTTACGGTGACGACTTCGAGTTTCGACCCGGCTGGCGTCGGCTTAATTTCGGCATTGGTGGCGGGCGGCAGACCGAATCTGCTGTGCGACCCCAATCAGGGAGCGCCGCGAACGCAGCAGCAGTATTTTAATACAGCCTGTTTCGCGCCGAATCCGACGAGCGCGACAAACGTGAACATCTCGAACAATTTGGGCTCGTCTCCGCGCAGCGTCCTTCATGGACCGCCGACCAGACGTGTCGATTTTACACTGTCGAGAAACTTCCGTTTCAGCGAAACAATGCGTTTACAGCTTCGCGGCGAAGCCTTTAACGTATTCAACTGGACAAACTTCAGAGGTCTCAGCACGAATGTAACCGCAGCCAATTTCGGACAGGTTATTTCGGTACGCGATCCCAGAACTTTGCAGTTTGGCGCTAAATTCTACTGGTAATATTTAATTACCGGAAGGAACTTTCAAGCCCGCGTCGTCAATCAAGGACGACGCGGGCTTTTTGTTTGCCAAGACAAACCGGAACGTGAAAAAATTCTGTTATGAAATCATTGCTGTTAAAAAACGCGAACGCTGTTTTGCCTTCGGAAAAGGTTGAAAATGTTTCGCTTTTGATCGAAAACGGAAAAATCGCTGAAATTTCACGCGGGCGAAATCGACCGCGCGCGGCGGATAAAACGATTGACCTGTCGGGCGCGACGCTTTTCGCC
>DATHBC010000397.1:0-8007 GCA_035296345.1 Pyrinomonadaceae bacterium
ATAAACACCCGATTTCCGACTCAAATTTAGTTTTAATCCGATTTGTTTTATAATCGGATTCTACAGCGGCAAAAGGAGTTTTTATGAAAAAATTGTTCTTCACCTTTATTTTGCTTTTCGGCGCGATAAATGTTTTCGCCCAGACGGAGAGTCCGCAGCCGAAATCTGTTTCGGCTGGCGTCGTCAACGGAAAAGCGACCAGTCTGCCGAAGCCGGAATACCCGCCGGCGGCGAAAGCCGTTCGCGCCGGCGGCAGCGTCAACGTCGAGGTTACAATCGACGAAAACGGCGGCGTGGTTTCCGCCAAAGCCGTCTCGGGTCATCCTCTGCTGCAATCGGCGGCGGTCGCGGCGGCGCGGCAGGCGAAATTCACGCCGACGCGGCTTGCAGGCAAGCCCGTTAAAGTGACGGGTATAATCGTTTATAATTTCGTCGCGCCGCCTGCCGCCGCAAACGGGCAGAATAAATCGGAAGAGCTGGTTTTCTTTACCGGATTGAGTGTGTTTCTGACGGCTCTGAAAGACATCGAACCGGACGAAGACTCAGACGCCATTCTGCGCGAGCTGGCGAAGAATTTCCCGGCTGAGTATCCTGACGAAAGACAACAGCTAAACCGGCTGATGAACGCCAGGCGTAATGAACAGGGTCGCATTATCGACGAATTTATCGCCTCTTTCGGACGCCGTTTGAGCGGCACGGAGTTGTGGCTGTTCGATTTCGGAAAACACTGGGGCGCGGCGCTCGGACAGGCTTATAAGCTTGCCGACGGCAATCAGGTCGGCGACAGGGTGAAATTCATCGACGGCATCAACAAAATGGCGGCGCTGCTGAATGCCGCGCCGAAAGATATTCCGGAAAACGTTCTGGAAAAAATCAGAAAAATCGCTCCGGTCAGCGACGAAAACGATATGGTGTCACCGGAATTCATCAACGATTTCCTCCAGGCGAGCTTTGATTTTATGGAGTTTATCGCTCCTGAAGAAAAGGAAAGTGGAAGAAATTAAATCATCCTTAACCGCGCGGGTTTTAGCGGCGACAGGTTTAATCGGCGGCGCGGCGGCGGCGGCAGGCGTCGCATGGTTTAATCCGGCGACGGCTGGATTTTTTCCGCAATGCCCGCTTTATCTGATGACCGGGCTGGCGTGTCCGGGCTGCGGTCTGACGCGCGGTTTTCACGCGCTTTTTCACGGCGACGTTTTAGGGGCGCTCGATTATAACGCGCTGCTGCCCGTTTACGTTCTGCTTTTCGCTTATCTGGCTGCATCGCTCGTTTCGGTCGCCGCGCGCGGGCGGAGTCTTTCATTTAAGCTTTTTCAGCCAAAAGCCCTTTACTGTTTTCTAGTCGTTTCGCTGGTCTTCGGAGTCGTCAGAAATCTGCCGTTTTATCCTTTCAGCGTTTTGTACCCGTAGACAAGAAAGCGGAAAAGTGAAAAGGTGAAAGAGTGAAAAAGTAAGTTGACCGAATCGGCAAAACTTTTTCACTCTTTCACCTTTTCACCTTTTCACTCTATGAAATCTGCACGAGCGGTTTTGCTTCCAGCAGCGATTTCGCCGTCTCGCCTTCCTGCCGTAGAATCTCGACTTCCTTGACGAATTCTTCGACGATGTCGACGCCGGAAACGCGGCGCATCGGCACACCGTTTTTGAAAATCATCCCGACGTTTCTGCCGAACGTGACGCCCAACTGCGAATCGTGCGCCTCGCCCGGACCGTTGACGGCACAGCCCATAATCGAGAGATGCAGCGGTTCTTCGACGTGCGCCAGGCGACGCTCGACCTCGGTCACGATTTCGACGAAATTATCGACGTCCAGACGCCCGCACGTCGGGCAGGCGACGACCGTCACGCCGCGTTTTCTCAGCTCCAGCGATTTCAAGATTTCCCAGCCGACGCGGACTTCCTCGTGCGGCTCGGCGGCGAGAGAGACGCGAATCGTGTCGCCGATGCCTTCGTGCAGTAAAATCCCTAAGCCCATCGCCGATTTTATCGTGCCGCCGAAAGGCGTTCCGGCTTCGGTGACGCCGAGATGCAGCGGGTAATCGACTTTTTCCGCCATCAAACGATACGCGGCGACCATTCGATTGACGTCCGACGCTTTTAGTGAAATAACGATGTCGGTAAAGCCCAAATCTTCGAGAATACGCACGTGACGCATTCCGGATTCGACCATCGCTTCGGGCGTCGCCGAGCCGTATTTTTTCAATAAATCCTTTTCCAGCGAGCCGCCGTTGACGCCGATTCTGATAGGCACGCCCTGCGCTTCCGTGGCGCGGACGACTTCGCGCACGCGGTCAATCGAGCCGATGTTGCCGGGATTGATGCGGAGCTTGTCGATTCCGGCTTCGAGCGCCATCAAAGCCAGCTTGTAGTGAAAATGAATGTCGGCGACGAGCGGCACGTTTGTCCGTTTGCGGATTTCCTTTAAGGCGACGGCGGCGTCTTTGTCCGGCACGGCGATGCGGACGATTTCGCAGCTCGCCGTGACCATTTCCTCGATTTGTTTTATCGTTCCGTCAACGTCGGTCGTGTCGGTTTTCGTCATCGACTGCACCGCGACCGGCGCGTCGCCGCCGATTTGAACGTCTCTGACCCGAACCGCTTTTGATTGTCTTCTCATAAAAATTTCCTGCCAGCCGAAAATATTATAGCGCCTGCGAGGTAAAAACCAACCGCGCCGGCGCTACAAAAAAGTTACATTAGTTTTAAAACTGCGCCCTTGCTCACGCGCGGGCTTCTGCCTTTTAACGGAAAAACCGCGAAATATCGTTGAAAATCGTAAAGACCATCAAGCACAGAATGACGGCTAAGCCGACCAGTTGAATGCGTTCCTTGACCGCCATCGAAAGCGTCCTGCCGAACCAGCTATAAACTTTTTCGATGCCGAGAACCATAATCTGACCGCCGTCGAGCATCGGAATCGGCAGTAAATTAAAGATGCCGAGATTCAGGCTGATTAAACCGAGCACGAACAACAAACCTTCAAATCCCGCGCTGGTCGCGACCTGTGAAATGATTTGCACGATGCCGATGGGACCGGAAAAAGTTTCGCCCGCCGAACGCTCGCCTTTCGAAACCTGCCCGAAGGCTTTCGCCGTCATCCGCAAAATTTCCATATTGGAATTCCACGCAAAGGCGGCGGCTCCGCCGATGCCGACGCTCTCTCTGGCTTTAGCGTGCTGGATGCCGAACTGGACGCCGATAATCGGAGCTTTGCCTTCTTCGACCTTCGCCGTCGCGGTAATATCTTTTACCTCGCCGTTGCGATTGACCGTCAGGAGAATCGGATTCGCGCCGTTCTGCTTTATTTTTTCGCGCACGTCGTTGCGGTTTCTGACCGGCGTGCCGTTAAAGGAAGTTATCAAATCGCCTTTTTGCAGACCGGCTTGCTCGGCTGGCATTCCCGGCTGCACCATATCGACGACGACCGGCTCGGTTTCGCCTTCCGGCTCGATGTCGAGCATCCCGATTGTGTTTCCGCCGTCGACGACTTTCGTCGGCTTAACGGTTAGAGGAATGCGCTGACCGCCTCTTTCGACGGTGAGCGGAATTTCTTTTTCCGGCGAAAGCATCGAATCGTTTTGCACTCGCTGCCACGTCGGGCTTTCGATGCCGTCAAAGGCGATAATCCGGTCGCCGGTTTTGATTCCGGCTAGGTCGCCCGCGCCGCCCGTTTTGACGTATTCGACAATCGGCGACGGCGTGGCGGGCACGCCTTTAAACAGAGCCATCGAAAACGGAATCGCCAGCGCCAGTAAAATATTCATCGTCGGTCCGCCGACCATCACGAGAAATTTCTGCCATCGCGGGCGCAGTTCGTAAAGCTCGGATTCGGGCACGGCTTCGCCCTGCGATTCGCCGCCTTCGAGCGAAGAAGTCGCTTCGTCGCCGTAAAGCTTGACGTACGCGCCGAGCGGAATCGCGCTGATGCGATAATCGGTATGCCCGCGCTTAAAGCCCCAGATTCTGGGTCCCAAGCCGAAAAACGAATACGCTTCGACGCGCATTCCCAAAAGCTTGGCGACGATAAAATGTCCGAATTCGTGGATGTTGATGGCGACGCCGAGAACAAAAACGACGGCTAAAATTGCGATGATTATTTCCATAAAGAATTTTTCTGAGAGCAAAGAAGTAAAGCTTAGAATCGCTCTCGCCGTTCTAAGTTGCAAATAAAGTGTAAAACTCGACCTGTGCAGAGTCAAATTTAATTAGCTGAACCGGCGGCGACCGATTTGGCGGACACGACTTCATGAGCCTGCTTTCGCGCCCAATTATCGGCTTGCAAAACAACTTCCAGCGAATTTGCCGTCTGTAATTTATGTTTGCTCATTACCGTCTCGTTTATCTGCGAAATCTCGGAAAGACGGATTTTGCCGTCCAGAAACGCCCGGACGGCGATTTCGTTGGCGGCGTTTAAAACGGCTGGCATCGTGCCGCCGGTTTTTAAGGCTTTATATGCCAGACCGAGACACGGGAAACGCTCGAAATCCGGTTCTTCAAAAGTGAGCTGCGAGATTTTTCGGAAATCGAGCGGTTCGAGACAGCTCCTTTCGCGCGCCGGATAAGTCAGAGCGTATTGAATCGCGTGCCGCATATCGGTCACGCCGAGCTGCGCGATAATCGAGCCGTCGACCATCTCGACCATCGAATGCACGATTGACTGCGGGTGGACGACGACCGAAACGCGCTCCGCGCCGAAATCGAAAAGCCAGCGCGCTTCGATGACTTCCAAGCCTTTGTTCATCAGGGTGGCGCAGTCAATCGTGATTTTGTCGCCCATTTTCCAGTTCGGGTGATTTAAGGCTTCGGCGACCGTCGCGTTTTCGATTTCCGCTCCGGTCTTCGTGCGAAAAGGTCCGCCGGAAGCGGTTAAAATCAGGCGTTTGACTTCTCCGGAAGTTTCGCCGCGCAGGCATTGATGAAGCGCGTTGTGTTCGGAATCGACGGGCAGAATCTCCGCTTTATTTTCGCGCGCGGCTTTCGTCATCAGCTCGCCCGCCATGACGAGCGTTTCCTTGTTTGCCAGCGCGATGCGCTTTCCGGCTTCGATTGCCCTTAACGTCGGCACGAAGCCGACCGCGCCGACCGTCGCCGAAACGACCGTTCCCGCCGCTTCGTGCGTGGCGACGGCGATTAAGCCTTTTTCGCCCAATTCGATTTTCGGCGGTTTCGGAACTTTGAGCGCGCGCAGCCTTTCCAGGAGATTTTCGGCGCACGTTTCGTTTTCGCAGGAAACCAGTTCGGGTCGAAAGCGCGCAATCTGCCCGGCAAAAACTTCCATGTTGCGACCGGCTCCGAGCGCGACGACGCGAAAATTTCCCAGATGCTCGACGACTTTCAGAGTGTTACAGCCGATTGAGCCGGTTGAACCTAAAATTGAGACGGCTTTCATAAAACTAGAGTTCAGATTACCACAATAGAAAATTTAAAAAATAACAGGCAACCCGAAAGCCGAAAAATTCTCCGTGAAAAATTTCCAACTTTATCAATTTTCCGCGCGTCATAAATTACGGACTGACTCGATTTATTGGGTTTTCGTCCGAAAAACTTACGTACTAGGGGAGTATAAAATGAAGAAACTTTTAACTATTTCGGCACTGTTAGGTTCATTGATAATTTTTGCGCCTTCACCGGAAGCGAAAGCCGCGACCGCATCGAGCGTCGCCGAGCCGCAGATTCGCGTTCAAATCGGACGCCAACGCAATAATCGCTGGCGCAATCGCCGCGTGACCATTCAGACGCGCATCGTCCGCCGCGGTTTCGCCACTTATCGTGAAACTTACCGCGTCGTGTATCTGCCGAACGGCGCAGTCCGCACCAGACTTATCAGCCGCGAGCGAATCGGCGGTTATCGTCGCTACTAAAAACAAATCTTCAGAGCGGGAATCTACTCTCTCCTCCCGACTCGTTTTTATTTCCTCTTCTCAGCTTTCGCAAAATCCCGCGCCGTTTCCAGATAATTTCCCTTGTCTTCCAGATTCGACATAAACTGTCTGAATTCTTCGGATTGGTTTTTCGGAATGCTCAGCGTTTTCCAGTCGTGCGCGCGAAAATGCTTCGCCAGCAGCGTGATTTGCCCGACGTGCTGCCCGGCGTGCGAAAGCGCGCGGTAAATCGCCTTGACGACCGTGAAATCCTCTGTCCGAATCTTGACGATTTTGCCCAAATCTTCCGTCGTCAAAGATTCGAGCGCCTGAAACAAAGCCTGCCAGCCGTTTTCCCAAACCCGCATCAAGCCTTCGCGCGTGTCGTTTTCCGTGACAAATTCCGAATCCCGATTCCGGTCCGGCTTCTCGCCATCCGTCGTCAGAAACTGCATCCAGCGCGAGCGCAGATTTCCGCCCAAGTGCTTTACAATCGCGGCAATCGAGTTCGCCTCCGGGTCAATCAATTTAAAAAATTCCTCGTCCGAAACCTGCTCAATCGCGCCTTCCGCCAGCTTTTTCTGCCCGCGAAACGTGGCGACGGCTTCGTCCAGAACGTCTCGTAAAATTTGTTCGCTCATATTATTTAATTTTAGGATAAGCCAGAACCCATTCCAAAGCCGTATCGCGCCCGGCGAGAAAAGATTTCAATCCGGCTCGATTAATTTATCAGGCAAAATTCCCGGCGTGTCGCTTTCGGCAAATTTCGCCGGCTCGATGGAAACGTAGCCCTGTAGATGAGAGCTAGGCAGCATAAAATATCTGCCTGCCATGTAGCCGACGGAACGCGCGCCGGTCGGTTCGCCGACGATAATCGCGCCGAATTCCTTGCGAAAATCCGCCGTGTTGACCATTCCGGCGGAATACGTTTCGCGACCGGCGAGAAGGATTTTCGTCGTCGAACGATACACTTTCCGAGTCGTTCAAAGCACTTTACAAATGATTCAAAGGACTTTTCAGGTCGTTCAAAGCCATCTCCCGCTTGTTCAAAGCAGGCTCGGAGTCGTTCAAAGCAAGCTCGGAATCGTTCAACGAGCAATTCAACTCGTTCAACGAGCGTTCACGGCTCGACAATCTATTGTTATTTGCCGATTTTCGCGGCGATTTCTTCGCGCGAAACGGTTTCCTGCTCGCCTGTCTGCATATTTTTGAGCGTCACTTTATTCTCCGCCAGCTCGGTTTCGCCGAGGACGCAGACGAAAGGCGCGCCGATTTGCGAGGCGTATTTGAATTGCTTCCCGAGCTTGTCGGCTTCCGGGTAGACGAGCGCGCGCAAGCCTTTCGCGCGCAATTCGCTTGCCAGTTTCAGCGATTCGGCAATCGCGGTTTCGTTCCAGACGGTCACCAGAACGTCCGCCGCCGAAGCGTTCCGCAAATCGGCGGGAAACATATTTCTTTCGGTCATCACGACGATGATTCTTTCTAAACCCAAAGAGAAGCCGCACGCCGGAATCTGCTCTTTGCCGAACATTCCGATAAGCTCGTCGTAACGCCCGCCGCCGCCGATGCTGCCCGCAAAATCGCCGCCCGTCAAAACGATTTCCATAATCGCGCCCGTGTAATAAGACAAACCACGAGCGAGTGTCGGGTCAAACTTAATTTTTAATCGAACATCTTGCTGAACAAGATGTATTATTTGATTTACATCCCTGACGCCGTTCTTTCCTGATTGGTTATCATTAAGAAGGTGTTCAAAATCAGAGGACACATTTCCTGTATAACCAGCTTCTTTAAATACATTTCCGAAAAGGTCGTCAGGCTCATTTCTCCATTCTTCTAAATTATTCCTTCTTTCTTCAATATTAATTAAATTTAGAAGTTTTTCACTCGAATCAACTGAAATTCCTCTTGAAGATAATTCTTTCTCAACCCCTTCTCTCCCAATCTTGTCTAATTTATCCAAAACTACCAGCGCATCTGTTTGTTTGTCTTCTGGAATGCCTGAAACCTCTAAAATTCCTCGCAAAATCTCTCTGTGATTCAAACGAATTTCAAAGTCTTCAAATCCGAGTTTTTGTAATATCTCGCTCGCGGCGGAAATAATCTCGGCTTCGATAATCATCGACTTTGAGCCGATAGCGTCGAC
>DATHBC010000398.1:0-2023 GCA_035296345.1 Pyrinomonadaceae bacterium
TTCCAGGTTTCAGGTTTCAGGTTAAAAGATTGCTGAACAACAAACCTGAAACCTGGAACTTGAAACTTGGAACTTATTGATTTGTCTGATATTTTTTTCTTAAATCAATTTCTATTTTTTAAGGAGAAAAAAAATATGTCATCGGAAATAAGTTTGGAAGACCGCGCGCAGGCGCTGGAGAATGAATATTTTCGTCGCCAGGAGCAGGAGCTGATCGAAAAAATGCGGGCGAAGCTGCAATCGGAAGCGAAGGAAGCTTCGACCCTGCAATGCCCGAAGTGCGACGGCAAGCTGGTCGAATCGGATTTCGAGAGCATCAAAGTCGATGTCTGCAACGGCTGTCACGGCGTCTGGCTCGACCCGGGCGAGCTGGCGCAAATCTCGCGTCACGAAGAAAACAAGGGCGGCTGGTTCGGACGCTTGTTCAGCAGCTAGGCTTTGCGAATATCGTTTATTAAATTTCCAATGAAGAAAATTAAACTGCCTTCCGGCGGCGGACGGGCTTTGCGGCTTATTCTCGTCCTTTTCCTGATTTTGCCTTTCCCGGCTCGCGCGCAGCAACCGCAGTCCGGTCAGAAGGACGTTGCCCCGACATCGCGCGTTTCCCGAGACGTTTTAACGCTGCGTCTCGGCAGCAGATTAATGGCGCGGGAAATGCCTTATCGAGTCGTTCTGCCGATCGGTTACAACGAGCCGAAAAATGCGGCGCGGCGTTATCCGGTCGTTTACCTGCTGCACGGCTTGACCGGGCATTTCGATAATTGGACCGATAAGACGAAGCTCGCCGAATACGCCGCGCAGTTTGATTTTATAATCGTCACGCCCGAAGGCGGCGACGGCTGGTACACGGACAGCGCGAGCATGCCGAACGACCGCTACGAGACATACATCACGGGCGAGCTGATTCCGGAAATCGACAAAAATTTTCGCACCGCCGCCGAGAGAAACAGCCGCGTGATTGCGGGACTTTCGATGGGCGGTTACGGCGCGATTAAGTTCGGTCTGAAATATCCCGAAAAATTCGTTCTGGTCGGCTCGTTCAGCGGCGCGCTCGGCGCTGCCTCGCTGAACGAAAAAAACTCGCCCGCGTGGATTGCCAAAACAATGACGAGCGTTTACGGCGACGAAACGAGCGAAACGCGCCGGGCGAACGACATTTTCCGAATCGTTCGCGAAATGCCCGCCGAAAAAGCAGGCGCGCTGCCGTTTATTTATCTCGACTGCGGCACGGAAGATTTTCTCGCCGCGAATAATCGGGATTTCATGCTGCTGCTGGTCGAAAAGAAAATCAGGCACGAATACAGGCAGCTTCCCGGCGGTCACAACTGGGTTTACTGGGACGCGCAGGTACAGGAATTTCTGCGCCTGAGCGAAAAGTTTTTCCGGCAGGCGAAAGCAAAAACGAATTAGCCGGCTCGTCTCTCGAAACAGAGGGAATTTTATGTTTAAAAAAATAATCCGGACGAGCCTTTTAATCTTTTCCTTTTTTATCGTTCCGACACTGGCGCAGGAAAGAACCGACGTCGGCGACGCCCGGGCAAAGGCGCTGCTTTTGGGCAGGCACAGGCTTTCTTTGCAGTGGATTAGCTGGGATTATTTCGGCGCGGCGACCGTTTCCGAGCGCGACGGCGTCTTGTATCTGAAAGGAAATCAGCGCAAGCGCGGCGGCACGGATTTTCTGACGGTTGACGGCGTAATCACTTCCGTCGACGCGAAGGAATTTTCGTTCAGCGGAAAGATTGTCACGCAAATCAGCCACATCAACGGCGGCGCGCCGTGCGTCCGCGAGGGCGATTTTACGTTTAAAATCACGGGCAAAAGAAAATACTGGCGCTTGCAGCAGATAGACAACCCGTGCGACGCGGTGGCTGATTACGTCGATATTTTCCTTCGCTAGTTGATAAAGAAAAATAAAAATAGGACACTGATTTATTAAGATTGAACAGGATTATTCGAGATTTTTTCTGAATAATCCTAAGCAATCCTAAAAAATCAAGCGTCCTATTTTTATAAATAATGCTCA
>DATHBC010000399.1:0-2160 GCA_035296345.1 Pyrinomonadaceae bacterium
GCGGCGATCCTGTTCGGCGAAGAATACGAGGTTCCGAAAATTCGCCGGCAGGCGGCGGTTGACCCGAAGATTTATGACGCTTACGCCGGGCAATACGAGATTGCGCCCGGTTTCATCCTGACCGTCACGCGCGAGGGAAACAAATTAATGGCGCAGGCGACCGGGCAGCCGAGCGCCGAATTGTTTCCCGAATCGGAGACGAAATTTTTTCTGCGCGTGGTCGACGCGCAAATCACGTTCGAGAAAGATGCCGCCGGTCGCGTCACGGGCTTGATTCTTCATCAGGGCGGTCGCAACATCCCGGCGAAAAAGATTAAATAGACGCGGAAGAGGAAATTAAGGAAAATAGGGAAATAGGGAAATTAGGAAGTTTTAAAATTAAATAATAAGATAATTAAAAGACTCGGCTGTTGCCCTTGTTTTCCTTAACTTCCTTGATTTCCCTATTTTCCTTTTAAATAATGGAACACATCAGATATTCGGTCGCCGCCTGTCAGACCGATTTGCCGAACCCGATTGAGCGCCGTGAAATGCGCCGCAATACCGACCGCATACTTTCGATGATTGATTCGGCAATCGCCGGAAGCGCGCCGTTTTTGCCCGTTAAGCTGGTCGTTTTTCCGGAATTCGCTCACGCCGCGCCGGTTTTTCCGACTGCCGCCGAATTAATCGAAAAGCTCGCCGTCGAAATCCCGAACGAGCATACCGAAAGACTGGAGCGAAAGGCGCGCGAATACGATATTTATATTCAGACCGGCACGATGCTCGAAACCGATTCGCGCTGGAAAAACGCGCTCTTTAACACGACCTGTTTAATCTCGCCCGAAGGCATTTTATACAAATATCGCAAGGTGAACACGTGGATTCCCTACGAAGTCCACACCAGCCCGCACGACATCGAAGGCTACGACGAGCCGCTTTTTCCGGTCGCCGACACGCCCATCGGTCGCATCGGCTGCGCGATTTGCTACGACTGGCTTTTTCCCGAAGCGATGCGGCAGCTCGCGGCGAACGGCGCGGAGATTCTGCTGCGCGTTTCGGCGTACATGGATCCCTGGAACGCGACTGCCCCGATGGACTGGTGGACGGTGATAAACCGCGCCCGCGCGATTGAAAACACGGCTTATGTCGTCGCCGCCAATCAAGCCGCCAGCCTCAGGCATTATCCGCCTTATTCGTGGTCGGGCGGCAGCCAGATTGTCGATTTTGAAGGCAGACTGCTCGCCGACGCCTCGCCCGGTCCCGGCGAGCGCATCGTCGTCGCGCCGCTTGATGTTTCGGCGCTTCGTCACGAACGCCGGACGCGGCGCGGGCATCAAATGCTGGCGCACCTGCGGACGGAAGCTTACCCGGTTTATCAAAAACATTTTTATCCGCCGCAGACGGAAACCGGCGGTGATGCGGAACGTCTCTCGTATGAGAAAAACAACGAGCTGATCGACGAATCGAAACGCCGCGTCGATTCGATAAATTCCGAGCCTCCGGTTTACTAAAAGCGGTTTCCGGCTAAAATGATTTTATGTTTCAGAAGTGCTTTATCTTTTTTCTGCTTTTAAGTCTCGCCTGCGGCGTTAAAGCGCAAAACACGATGTCTTCGGGCGGCTCTTCGACCGGCGACGCCCGGACGTATACTTCGCGGCGCACAATCGGAATTACCGAAGCCAATGCGCCGAAAATTTTTGAAGACTTGACGGCGCGAACCGCGCTTAAAAATTTTGTGCAGGCGGGCGGCGATAAAGCGAAAAATTATATTCCCGAAACCGCTGCGGGCGCGGTCGCCGTTTTGGATTTCGACAACGACGGCAAACTCGATATTTATCTGCTCAACGGCGGCAGCATCAATGCCTTGCGGGCGAAAGAGAAAATGCCGCGCGCCGCGCTTTTTCGCAATCTGGGCGATTGGAAATTTGAGGACGTGACCCTCAGAGCCGGCGTCGCCAACGAGCGCTGGGCGATGGGCGCGACGGTCGGCGATTACAACAACGACGGCTCGCCGGACGTTTTCGTCAGCAACTTCGGCGCGGCGGCGCGGCTTTATAAAAACAACGGCGACGGCACTTTTACGGACGTCGCGGAAAAAGTCGGCTTAAACGTTTCCGGCTGGTTTACGGGCGCGACCTTCGGCGATTACGACCGTGACGGTCGGCTCGATTTATTCGT
>DATHBC010000400.1:0-3329 GCA_035296345.1 Pyrinomonadaceae bacterium
AATTACCGCAAGGCGCTGGAAATCGCGCCGGAAACTCCGATTGCGGCGAATAATCTGGCGTGGAACATCGCCGACACCGAGCGCGGAAATCTGGACGAGGCGCTCGCGCTGGCGCAGCGCTGCGTCGATAAAAATTCGGCGAGCGCCGGATTTTACGACACGCTCGGCTGGGTTTATTTCAAAAAAGGATTGCTGTCGCCCGCCGTCGAACAGCTTAGAAAAGCCGTCGCGCTCGAAGACTCGGACGCGGCGCGCAGCGGGAGAACGGCAAATCCGGCGTATCGCCTGCGTTTGGGACAGGCGCTCGCCTCGGCGGGCGACAAGCCCTCGGCGCGGCGCGAAGTCGAGCTGGCTTTGCAGCAGGAAAAGGGTTTAAGTCAAAAAGAGGTTCAGGACGCGAAAAGCCTTCTGAACAGTTTATAAAAATATGATTCAAGGGGATTTTATCGGAAGCGGCGGAAATCTGCTTTCCATCGCGGCGGACGTGCCGGAGTCGCTGGCGCTGCTCGTTTTCGGCGTCTGCCTGATTGCGGCGACCTTCGGTCTGCGCCGTGTGCTGAAACGCTACGACGAAGAAAAAATTGCAAAGGAATTGACTGAAAAACACACGGTGAAGCATTAAGGAAAAGCTAAAAGCTAAAAGCCGGAAGCAGGCAGTTGAAGAGGATTAAGGAAATGGCGGTTGAGTTTAGACAAAAGTCGATTGGCGAAATTATACGGATGCTGAAGCGGCGCAAATGGCTGATTCTCTTGCCGACGCTGGCGGTCGCTCTGGCGGTCGCGTACGTCGTTTCAAAGCTTCCCAGTATTTACGAATCGACCACGCTCCTGACCTTAAAACCGCCGACGATTTCCGAAAAAGTCGTCCAGTCGCTTTCGAACGAGGATTTGTCGCAGCAGCTGCAGACGATTAATCAGGAAGTTTTGTCGCGCTCATCTCTGGAACCGATGATTGCCAAATACAAGCTTTTCGAGATGGAAAAAGAAGCCGGAATGCCGACCGAGCTGATTATCGAAAAGATGAAAGGCAGCATCAAGGTCGAGCCGGAACGCAGCGACAACGAAAAGGTCGCCGCTTTTCGCATCACCTACAAAGACCGCAAGCCGGAAGCCGCGCGCAACGTCGCCGCCGAGCTTGCCAGCAAATACGTCAACGCGCAGGTCGCCGCTTCGACGCAGAGCGCGGAGGTGACGCGCGAATTTATCGACAACCAGTTGAATCAGGCGAAGACGAATCTCGACACGATTGAAAAAGAACGGCTCAACATTATGATGCAGAACGTCGAGACGCTGCCGGAATCGGCGCAAGGGCTGATTGCCCAGCTCGACGGCTTGCGCAAGCGCGAGGAAACCATCGGCAAGGAAAAAGAAACGCTGATTACCGAAAGAGGACGCCTGAACGACAGCATCCGCGCGCTGAACAGCCAGGCGCGGCTCATCGAAGATTACGGCGAAAAGGAAACGCAGGACGCCACGCGCCAAGCCGCCCGCATCGAAGACACGCCCGCCTACGGGCAGCTCATTCAAAAACGCGCCGAGCTGACCGCGCGGCTCGAAAAGCTGAAAACCGAGTATCGCGAAAAACACCCGGACGTTATCGACACGAAAACGCAGATTGAGAAAGTCAACGAAGAACTGGCGGCGCTGGCGAAAAACACGGAAACGCGCGTCAGGGAAGCAAATCGGACCAGCTCGCGCAAAGCCGAGCTGCAAAAGAAAAATCTGGAAATCGAAAAACAGAAAGCCGAAAGCCAGATTGCGCTGATTGAACAGCAGTTTCAGATGAAGGACGCGGAAATCAGGCAAAACGCCGTGTTGATTTCCGCGCTCGAAGCGAAAATCAACACGATTCCGAACGTCAAGGTCGCGCTCGAAGCCGTCAACAATCAATATCTTTCGGCGAAAACGACTTACGACGACCTTCTGAAAAAGAAAAACGACGCCAGCCTTCAGGTCGAGCGCGAATCCAACGCGCAGGGCGAAACGATTCGCGTGGTCGACGCGGCGAACCTGCCGCAGTCGCCCGTCAACGCTTCGAAACGCTATATGGCGATTCTGCTGGGCGCGGGCGTCGGAATGTTTATCGGTTTATTCCTGGCGGCAGTGTTTGAAGTTCCGCGCCTGTTCAGAATTCAAAACATAGAAGACGCGAAACATTACACGGGCTTGCCGGTTCTGGCGTCCGTTCCGCCGTTGCTGACGCATCAGGAAATAGCCTGGCGGAAACGCTCCGGCTGGCTCCGGCTGATGGCTGGCATGATAGCCGCGCTGGCGAGCATTCCGCTTTTGATTATGGCGCTGCAAGCAACCAGAATTTTTGAAAAGATTGTTTCATAGCAGATTTAAGATTCAAGATTCAAGATTCAAGATTTTAAATCCTGAATCCTGAATCCCGAATCCTTCGGAAAAAGAGGCGACAAATGTATAAAGAATTTTACGGTTTAGAAGATTTACCTTTCACGCTGACGCCCGACCCGCGTTTTATCGTGTTTACGCCCAGCTATAACGAGGTTTTGGCGAGCCTGTATTACGGGCTGGAAAACGCCAAAGGCTTGATTGTCCTGACGGGCGAGGTCGGAACCGGAAAGACGACCGCTCTCAGATGGATTCTGCGCCGCCTGGATTCGAGCGTGCTGGCGGCGTACGTCTTCAATCCGCGCCTGTCGATTGACGAGTTTTATCATCACGTGACGCAGATGCTCGGCATCAAGGACTGGAACAACAAAGCCGAGCTTTTATCGCTGATGGGCAGAGTTCTGGAAGACCGTCACCGAAGGGGCTTGCGCACGGTTCTGATTATCGACGAAGCGCACGAATTGTCCGATTACGTGCTGGAAGAAATTCGCCTTTTGCTGAATTTCGAATCGGACAACGCCAAGCACCTGCAAATCGTTTTGACCGGGCAGCCGGAACTGCGCGAGAAGCTGAACCAGCCAAACTTGCGGCAATTGAAACAGCGCGTCGCGCTTCGCTGCAAGATACACGCGCTGCCGAACGTGGACGAAACCGAGCGTTATATCAACGAGAGGCTTCTGATTGCCGGCGCGGATGAGCCGAACATCTTCACGCCCGGGGCGGTTGATTTCATCTTTCAATGCTCGGAAGGCATTCCGCGACAAATCAACAATTTGTGCGACAACGCGATGCTTGCCGGATACGCCGCCGGAGAACAAATCATCAGCCGCGCCATTATCGAAGAAGTGGCGGAGAATCTGGATTTGCTGCCGCGCCGCGAGCCGCTGCTTGCCGGCGAGCGGAAGTTTGAAAACGTCGGCGTCGCGCCGCGCGTTTTGACGCCGGAAGCGCGCGAAGAGCTGTGGAATCCCAAA
>DATHBC010000401.1:0-2043 GCA_035296345.1 Pyrinomonadaceae bacterium
GCGTGGTGGCTTTCGCCTTCCGCCGGCGGTTTGTTTACGTGATTTTTTTCTAAATCGTGTTTGATGGCATCGAGAATGCCGTTGATAAACTGCGTCGCTTCAAAGGTCGAAAACCGGCGCGCGATTTCCAGTGCTTCGTTGATGACGACCGTGTGCGGCGTCTGCTCGAACAGAAATTCATAGACGGCGAGCCGCAGAATGTTGCGGTCGACAATCGCCATGCGCGGAATGCGCCAGTGCTCGGCGCGCGAGCGAATCCGTTCGTCAATCGTTTCAAGCTGGCGCAGAGTTCCGACCGCCAGATTGTCGGCAAACTCGCGCGTTTGCTCGTCGATTTCCGGTTCGCCCAGCTCGTGCCAGTAATAGCGCGTCAAAACGTTTTCCGACGTTTTGGTCACGTCCGCCGCAAATAGCATTTGTAAAGCGCATTCACGCGCCTTACGTCTGGTTCCCATAGCCCTTGATTATTTGTGAGCAGGCAGAAGAAAAATTATTGTTTTCGTCGGTTTTTATTTTCTCCGCCCTGCATCTGTTTGTATAAATTAACCAGCTCGACCGCCGACATCGCGGCTTCAAAACCTTTGTTTCCCGCTTTGACGCCCGCGCGGTCAATCGCCTGTTCGAGCGTGTCCGCCGTGACGATGCCGAATAAAACCGGAACGCCCGTTTTCATTCCCGCCTGCCCGATGCCTTTCGCCGCCTCGCCCGCCACGTAATCGAAATGCGGCGTCTGCCCGCGAATGATTGTTCCCAGGCAAATCACGGCGTCGAACCTGCCGCTTTCGGCAACTTTCAGAGCCGTCAAAGGAATCTCGAACGAGCCGGGAACTTTGAAAATTTCAACCGCCGCTTCCTGCGCGCCGAGTCTTTCCAGCGCATCCAGCGCGCCTTCCGTCAAACGCGCCGTCAGAAAATCGTTCCAGCGCGCCGCAATTATTGCAAAACGAAATCCTTCTGCGGTTAGTAGTCCCTGATGAACTTTGGGTTGCAAAATTTTCTCCTTCAAACTATCAAAGCGTCAGATGTTTAGTATAGGAGAGATTTGCAAAGCGTGACAAGAGCGAAAAGGAGAAAGTGAGCCGTCAGCTATCAGCCGTCAGCCGTCGGCTTTAGGATATAAATCTTGAATGCCGAATCTAATATTGCTTACTGTCTGCCTTTGCTGACGGCTGACGGCTGACGGCTGACGGCTCATTTTCCTGAGAAAACGGGCTTTCTTTTTTCCAGAAAGGCGCGCGTGCCTTCGCGCATGTCGGCGGTCGAAAAAATCTGCGCGAAAAGCTCGCTCTCGATTTGCAAGCCTTCTTCGAGCGGCAGCTTCGAGCCTTCGCGCACGGCTTTCAGACAGGCGCGAATCGCCGGCGGAGCCAGCCGGGAAATTTTTTCGGCGAGCGCAAAGGCTTCCGGTTCGACCCGGTCAGAACTCGTTATTTTATTTATTAAACCTGATTTCAAAGCCTCTGCGGCGGAAAGCTCTCCGATTTTCGCGCTTTCGGACGCGAGGCAGAGATGGCAGGAATCGACGAATCCGGCGACGGCAGAAGATTTCAGCGCCAGAATTACCGGAATCTCGGAATTTTCCGGAGTTTTCCAAAAGCTTGCCTCGATTTCGAGTGAATTTTCGATGATTAAAACGACGACGCGCGTTTTATCTTTTTGAATCTGCCGAAAAAAATCCGCTAAATCCGCGGCGGATTGCGGGCGAAAGGTTTCGATAAATTCGTTCTGACTTATTTTTATCATCAAATTTTAAAAAGCTTTTCGCGCAAAAGCTTCGATTGCAGGCGGCTCGCCGTCAATTGCTGGTTGTTTTTTAAAGTCACGACGTAAGTTCCGCCCGGCAGCGGGCTGATTTTGGCAATCATCTCCAGATTGCAGAGCGCGCCGCGCGAAAGCCGGACGAATTTTTCCGGCGCGAGCCGCGTTTCCAAATCTTTCAGGCGATAATTTATCGTGTAACGCTGATTTTGCGTCGTCGTGATGTGCAGAAGCTCGCCGTCGGCGACGATTGACGCGATGTCGCGGACGGGCACGAGAAAAATT
>DATHBC010000402.1:0-4157 GCA_035296345.1 Pyrinomonadaceae bacterium
CAGCCGTGCATCGAAAACGCTTCGGTCAGGCGCGTGCCGAGCGCGTAAGCGGCGTTGCCCCACAGATATTTCTTGTGGTCTTTGCCGTCGACGTCTTCTTCAAAACGGAAAGTTTCGGTCGGCTTGGTCGCCGCGCCGTACGGCTCGCGCATCAGCACGTGCGGCAAGGTCAAGCCGACGTAGCGCGAATCTTCCGACTCGCGGAAGCTGCGCCATTTCATATATTCGGTGCGGTCGAAAATCTTGGAAACGTCGCGCACTTCCGACATTTCGCTGAAACTGTCCCAGCCGAACATCTCGGGCGAAGCCGCGCTCAAAAAAGGCGCGTGAGCGGCGGCGGCGACCTGCGAGAGCTTGTCGAGCAGCGCCATATCCTGCGGGTGATTGCCGAATTCATAATCGCCAATCAGCGCGCCGAACGGAGCGCCGCCGAACGTGCCGTATTCGTCCTCGTAGATTTTCTTGAACAGGCTCGACTGGTCGAATTCCAGCGCGCGCTCGAAATCTTTCAAAAGCTCTTTTTTCGTTACGGACATAACGCGGATTTTCAGCTGCGTGCCGGTCAGAGAGTTTTTCAGAAGATAATGCAGACCGCGCCACGAGCCTTCCAGTTTCTGAAATTCTTCGTGGTGCATGATTTCGTTCATCTGGTCGGAAATCAGGCGGTCAATCTCGGCGATGCGCGCATTAATGGCGACGTCCATATTGTTGGACATCGTCAGCTCGCCCGACATGACCTGATTGACGAATTCGGCAATCATATCTTTCGCCGCTTCTTTCTGAAATTCGTCGCGCGCCATTCTGCCTTCGGTCAAAATCTGGTCGAGCAGATTCGCCTCCTGCGGCGCATCGACCGTTCCTACGGCGGCGGTTTCCTGTTGTGCTTTCTCAGCCATTGTTTTATTCCTCCTCCTCCTGCTGCGCTCCGTGCGTGCCGTTGCCGAGCGCGTCGCTTAATTGCTTTTGCTTATCGGCATTGTTGATAACGTCTTCCAGAATGCTTTCCAGTTTTTCGTTGCCGTCCATCTTGGAGCGCAAATCGGCAAGCTTCTGGCGCGCTTCGACCAGTTTGCGAAGCGGCTCGACCTGCCGGACGAGGTTGTCCGGCTCGAAATCTTCGATGCTGTTAAACCTGAGCTCGACGCCGAGCTTGCTGCCGTCGTCTTGCAGCTTGTTGTCGACCGCAAAGGCGAGGCGCGGCTTCATTCCCGCCATCACCTGATTGAAATTGTCCGGGTCGACCTCGACGAATTTACGCTGTTTCAGGGACGGCAGCGGCTCGTCCGGTTTTCCGACGAAATCGCCCATCACGCCGATGACGAACGGCAGTTCCTTCAGTTGAATCGCCCCGCCGATTTCCACGTCGTAGGTGATATTGACACGAGGCGGGCGCACCCGCTCGAGTTTGTGTTGCAGACTTTCTTTACTAGGCATCGCTTTTATTTACTCCTTTCGTTTTTCACTGATTCTTTTATTAAATTTTAAATTTATGCTTGCTTGTTCATCATTCACTACTGCTGCTGCGGTTACTGTTGGGATTCCGTCGAATCCGGGTCTTTCGTGTTAAAGCCGAGCGTTTGACGAATCTGGAAGATAACCGTTTCGTCTTTGATGACGTCCTGCAGCCAGTTTTCCAGCGGCATTTTGCCCCATTTGACGGCGCGCTGTATCAGATAGGAAACCGGGCTGTGCGGCTCGTGTTTCTTAAAGTATTCGCAAACGTCCGACAGCCGTTTCAGCGCGTCTTCGCGGCTCGTGATAGCGCCCGCCGGAACAGCCGCGGTTCTGACCTGAACCGCGCCGTTTTCGCCTTCCGCGGTTTCCGTGACGGCTGCTTCCGCCTCGTCTGCCGCGTCCGGTTCCTGCTGGCGTTTTTCTTCCAGCAGCGGTTTTAAAATGCCGCCGATGTCTTCGAGCGATTTTTTCAGGTTTCGCAAGCCCGGCATCTGATTGCGGTCGTATTTTTCTTCAATCGTGCGGTCGAGCGCCGCGCATTCGGTGCGGCATTCTTCCAGCACCAGATTCAATTCTTCGCAAAAAGCGCGATTCGTCTGCGCTTTCGCGGCGCGCCACATATCGCCGGTCTTGCGGTTTTCCTCGGCGGCTTGCGCCTTTAAGGCTTTCATCTTTTCCTGCTCGTGATAATCGAGCGCGTCGATGTTTTCCGGTATATCGAAGTTTCTGGATTCTTCCCAGTTCAGATAAGTAAAGCCTTCGCCGCCCGTCATCGGCAGCGTTTTGACGGCAATGGCGGTTTGCGATTCCATCCATTCGATGGCGTTGGCGCGCCCTTCCATATCGCCCTCGTCGATTTCCGGGTACAGCGTTTCCCAGAAATCTTCCTGCAAGCGCCTGAGCAAAACGAGACTGTCGCGCAAGCCGACGAAACCGTGTTCCTTCGTCAGAGCCTCAGCCAGCCAAGCCGAGATTTGCAAATCTTTTGTTTCCGACGTGAGCGCCGGAATGGCGAGGCTGATGACCTTTCGATAATCCGCCAGCTTCGGCTCGTGCTGCCATTGACCCTGCGCCAATAAATCATCGGAGCGGCGCGCTTCGCGAATTTCGTCGTAAAGCCCGGAATACTGCTGGCTTTCGCCGGCGGGCTTTTCTTCGGAAACCGGCTTGAGCAGCGCTTCAATATCTATAACCGGCGCGCGTGATTCAACATTTGCCATAATCTCTGTCTTTCTATCTATCGGAAAAAAATCTACAGACCTCGCATCGGGTCGCTGTAAGCCGCCCAGCCGCCCGTCCATTGCGGCTGGCTCGTCGCCAAAGCCGCGCGCATTTCCGTAACGTTCGTCGCCGACGGCGCGGTTCCGGCGGTCACGGGAATGTGCGCCAGACCGTCTCTGGCGTGCAGCGCGGCGTCGCCCAGATGCAGCTTGTTGTGCATCAATTCGTGAAAAGCCATCTCCGCCAGATACTGACGGCTGCTCGAAACGTAAATTTCCGAGCCGGTGACGTTATTCGACCACATCGTAAAACCGTCGCCCGCGCCGAGCCTGCCGCCGGGCATCGAAACCAGAATGCTGTCGGTCGCGTCCGCCACAAAATAAATAAGCAGTTCGTGCCCGCCAATCGTTCCGGGCGCGGCTGTCGTCCAACTGACCGAAGCCGTTCCGTAACTCGTCCCGTTGGTAATCCGGTTAAACCATGTGGTCAGTTTGGTTTGAATATCGGTCTGCTCCGCCGACGTCAAACCGTGGCTGCCCAAAGCTGCTAAATATACGTTATAAGCCGGCATCCGAAATCTCCCTGAAACCGCTTTAAAAATTGAAACCGCTTTAAAAATTTAAGCGGTTTCCGCCATCTCCTCAACCTCAAATTCGACTTTTTCCAATTCCAGTATCGTGCGGTCTTCGCCGTCAATCCAGAAAATTTTCTGACCTTCGCCGATGTAAAGCTCGCTGCCCGCGTCGCGCCAGTCGGTCAGCCTGCCCAGGCGAACCTGGTCGTCGGCGTGCTTCCACGTATCGACATACATCGCCGGAACCAGAACCGTTCCGTTCGTTCCGTTCAGGGTTTCGAGCTGCGCCTCGCGCCAGAAAATATCGCGCAGCGTTTTTCGCGGCTCAAAGTCGATTTTCACGATTTCTTCAAGCGGAACCCAGACGTAAGAATCTTTGATAATCACTTCCAAAACCGAAGAAGTTAAATCGTTGTAATCGCGAAAATCGCGTTTTTCCTCGCCGTTAATCCGGCAGGCAAACGCCGGACGCTGTTCTTCGACCGTGTCGAGAATCTCGCGCGCTTCCGCCGCGTTTCCTTCGCGCAGGCGATTGTTTGCCGTCAGCAGCCCGTAAACGTAATCCGGCGGCGTGGCGAGAAATTCCGGCTTCAGGCTTTCCGAAAAAAAACGCGCGCGCTTGCGCTCGGCTTCGATGCACTGCCGGTAAATCTTCGCGCCGACCATCGCTTCCACGCTCTGATGCCCGATGGCGTCGAGCTGGCGCGCGGCGCGGTCCCAATCGCCGGAAAAAAGCGAGAGCTCGAATAAAAACGTGCGCGCCTGCACGTCGGTCGGCTTCGCTTTGACCGCGCTTATAGCGGCTTTGACCGCGCCGCCCAAATTTCCCGCGTCCAGAAACGCTTTAGCTTCGTTCATAATTTTTAGCTCTTGGCTTTTAGCGATTAGCTGTTAGCCAAACAACTGC
>DATHBC010000403.1:0-2003 GCA_035296345.1 Pyrinomonadaceae bacterium
CCGTATAAATAATCTAAAGCTCGGACTGCTGGAACAGCACGTCGATTTTACCGAAAACGAAACGGTTCACACGGCGGCTTTGTCGGCTTTCAAAAAACTGCACGACATCGAAGCCGAAATGCGCCGTCTCGAAATCCGGATGGCGGAAAATCCGACGGACGAGGTTCTGGAAAAATACGCCGAGCTGCAAATCGAGTTCGAGCGCGAAGACGGTTTTTCATACACGGCGAGAGCCGAAGCGATTCTGCTCGGTCTCGGTTTCGCCAAGGAAGCCTGGTCGCTCGAGACGAAAAAACTTTCCGGCGGTCAGAAAAACCGGCTCGGCTTGGCGCGGCTCCTGCTGTCGCAGACCGACGTTCTGCTGCTCGACGAGCCGACCAATCACCTCGACGTCAACGCCGTCGAATGGCTCGAAAACTTTCTGCAATCTTACGAAAAGACTTTCGTTCTCATCAGCCACGACCGTTATTTTCTCGACCGCGTCACCAATCGCATTATCGAAATCGAAAATGGAAAAGCGATTTCCTACAAGGGAAATTATTCCGATTTTCTGATTGAGCGCGAGGAACGCCGCGAGGCGCAGCGGCGCGCGTTTGAAAACCAGCAGGCGTTTATCGCCAAAAACGAAGAATTCGTCCGCCGCAACCTCGCCGGGCAGAAAACGAAAATGGCGAAATCGCGCCGCAATATGCTGGAACGCCTCGACCGCGTCGATGCGGTTGCGGCGGATAAATCGAGCGGAAATTTTCAACTGAAAAAAGTCGAGCGCGCGGGAAATCAGGTTTTGACGGTCGAAGATTTAGCCATCGGCTACGGCGAGAAGGTTCTGGCGAAAAACATAGACTTTTCGCTTTTGCGCGGCGAAGCGCTCGGCGTTATCGGCGGCAACGGCACGGGAAAAACGACGTTTCTGAAAACGATTCTCGGCAGCCAGCGCGAGCTTTCCGGTAAAATCCTGTGGGGCGCGAAAGTCGATACCGGTTATTATTCGCAGAATCTCGAAGATTTGGAAGAGCGAAACGAGATTATACAGGAGCTGCGCCGCGTCGCGCCTTCAGCCGAAAACGGCGAGCTGCGCTCGTTTCTGGCGCGATTTCTTTTCACGGGCGAAGACATTTTCAAACAGGTCAAAGATTTGTCGGGCGGCGAAAAGGGAAGACTCGCCCTGGCGAAACTGATTTATTCAAACAAAAACGTTCTGGTTCTGGACGAGCCGACGAATCATCTCGACATTCCTTCGCGCGAAGCCCTGGAAGCCGCGCTCGACGCTTTTCAGGGCACGATTATCACCGTCAGCCACGACCGTTATTTTCTCGACCGCATCGCCACGCAGATTTTATTCTTTGAAGAGAATAAAACGACCGAAATTTTCAAGGGCAATTACAGCGAATTTCACGAGTGGAAAAGCAATCAGCCGTCAGCCGTCAGCCGTCAGGCGGAAAAAAGCGAACCGCAAATTACAAATGTCGAACAAAATAACGAAGACCAAAAGCCGAAGACCAAAGAAAATTTATCAAAAAATCAGCGCCTGCGAATCGAAAATCGCATCAGGGAAATCGAAAATCAGATTCCCGCAGCCGAAGAGCGTCTCGCGCAGCTTTCCCTGCAAATGAGCCAGCCGGACGCGGCTTCAAATCACGAACGAATGCAGGAAGTCTCGCAAAAGTTTGCGGCGACCGAAACCGAGATTCAGAAATTGTATGAAGAATGGCAGCGCCTGAGCGAAGAGATTCAGGATTAGAAGGTAACGAAACGCGGATTGATGGCGCATCGTTTCCAATTTTTTTTGCCGGCGGCGTTCAATTTCCCCGATTTTAGCTCAGCCGCAGAGCGATTTGCCGACGTTAAATAATAATTCAGCGAAACCTAGCCGCGATTAATCGGAAACAAAAGACAATTTTTCGTCAACCAAAAGCATTTCGGCTGTTCCAAATGGCAATTTGGCGTCTCCAAAATGCGATTTGGCTGAAACTTTTTCCATTTTGGCTCGCCCTAAATCCATT
>DATHBC010000404.1:0-1747 GCA_035296345.1 Pyrinomonadaceae bacterium
GCCGGAGCAGATTTACACGGGCGATTTTCAAATCGAAGGCGGCAGGCGCGCCGCCCTCGAAATGATAGCCGCCGATGAACTGCCGACGGCCGTCGTCGCCGCCAACGATTTGATGGCGTTCGGCGCAATCAGCGAATTTCACCGCGCCGCTTTGAATGTTCCGCGCGATGTTTCCGTCGTCGGGTTCGACGACATCGCTTTTTCATCGCTCATCGAACCGGCGCTGACGACGGTAAATCTGCCGCTCGGCGAACTCGGCGGATTAGCGGTCGAAGCATTGATGACGACGCTTTCGAGCCCGACGCAGCACGGCGTTGAACTGTCGATTCCGACGCGGTTAATCGTTAGAAATTCGACCGCCGCGGCACGAATCGGCAAGTCGCGGCTGGTCTAGAATTTCAATTTTGAAGTCGGGCGAACGCGCCGCAAGAGGAACTCTTAGAAAATGCGCAAGCCCGCGCAAAACAAGGGCGTGAATTATGACCGAAGACACTTGCTTTGTGCCTGTGTCGGCAATTAATTAAACTAAAAATGATGTTAAAAAAACAAATTTCACATTTCAAAAAAACCGGCGTTTTATTACTTATCCTGTTTGGTTTAACCGTGCAGGTTTTCGCGCAAACCGGCGCGAGCTATACGAATCCGGTGCAGGCGGGCGATTATCCCGATCCGTCGGTGATACGCGTCGGACGCGACTTTTACGCGACGGCGACATCTTCGGAATGGGCGCCGGAATATCCGATTCTGCATTCGCGCGATCTTGTTAACTGGAACATCGTCGGCGTCGTTTTTCCGAAACGCCCGGAATGGTCGGTCGGCAATTACTGGGCGCCGGAAATCTGGCAGGAAAACGGTAAGTTTTATATTTTCTACGTCGCGCGCCGCAAAGACGGACCGCTCTGCATCGCCGCCGCGACCGCCGCGAAACCGACCGGACCTTACACCGATCACGGCGCGCTGGAGTGTCAGGAAGTCGGCTCGATTGACGCTTTTCCGATACGCGACGAAAACGGCAAATTGTTCGTCGTGTGGAAAGAAGACGGCAACAGCGTCGGAAAACCGACGCCGCTCTGGGCGCAGGAACTCGACACGCAAAATTGGAAGCTCGTCGGCAAACGGCAGGAAATACTACGAAACGACCCATCGACGTGGGAAGGAAATCTCGTGGAAGGTCCGTATATTATGCGGCGCGACGGTTATTTTTATATGTTTTATTCGGGCAATGCCTGTTGCGGGCGCGGCTGTAATTACGCGATGGGCGTGGCGCGCTCGAAAACTCTTCTGGGAACTTGGGAAAAAGACCCGGCGAATCCAATTCTGAAAGGCAATGAAAACGCCAATTGTCCGGGACACGGCACGATTGTCACGCTGGAGAACGGACGTGCCTTTATGATGTATCACGCTTTCGACCGAAAAGATGCGAATTATGTCGGGCGGCAAGCTTATCTCGATGAAGTAAATTGGACGAAAGACGGGTGGGCGACGATTAACAACGGTAAGGGAGCGAGCAAAACCGCCGCCGCTCCGCTCGGTGTCGCCGAACTGGATGAAGAATATCGTTTTGCCGACGAATTCGACCAGCCAAATTTGCGCTTCGGTTGGCAGTGGTTGCAAAACAGCATTCCGACTTACAGTATCAGCAGTGGATTTTTGCAACTATCGCCGAATGCCGCGCAGATGACGAATCCGATTGGCGGCGTGATGGCTTATTACACGACAAACAGCAGTTACACGGCGACGACGCAGA
>DATHBC010000405.1:0-2356 GCA_035296345.1 Pyrinomonadaceae bacterium
GGTTTCAGCCTCGACGACGCATACATCCGCGAGCAGCTCGAATACATCCACAAAATTTATAAGGGCGGCGCGGATTCCTTTTATATTCTGCTGCGCCGAAGCGAGATAGAAAAAGCGAATTTGCCCGAATACGTCACGCCGATTCCCTTCTCCGATTTCGGCAAGCCTCTCGAAGATTTGATTGAAGAATTATCCAATATCGCAAACGGCAATAACACGCCGCCAAAGCCGCCAACCGAACCGATTAATCCGAAAGACGCGCTGAAAAATCATTTCAACGTGCCGTTTGCCTCCAAAGGCAACGCATTTGTCGGGCGCGAAGGCTTGCGCGAAAAGATTTGGGAATCGCTCAGCAGAAGCGGGCGCGCCGCCATCGGTCAAGCCGTCAGCATCAAAGGCATCGGCGGTCTGGGCAAAACGCAGCTCGCCGTCGAATACGCTCACGCTTATCGCGAACGCTACGAAAACGGCGTGTTCTGGCTGACGGCTGACGAAGACATTAATATTCAGCTAATCAAAATCGGCGAGGATTTAAACTGGATTTCGCAGTTCGATACGGGTTTCGACCAGGCTGAACTGGTCAGAAACCGTTTTCGCAAGCTTTCCGGTTGTCTGATTATCTTCGATAACGTCGACGAGCGGAAAGCGATTGAAAATTATCTGCCCGAAAGCGGCGCGCGCGCACATTCTGATAACTTCGCGCGAGAGACAGGAATTTTTCGACGAAATAAATCTCGACGTGCTGAACCGCGACGAATCGCGCAAGCTTTTGCTTGAAGTTTCCGGGCGTTCCCTCGAAAATGAAGCGGGCGAAAACGAACGTGAAGCGAACGAAAAGGCGTTTGAAAAGATTCTGGAAGAACTCGGCGATTTGCCTTTAGCCGTCGAGCTGGTCGGCGGCTTTCTCGCCGAGCACCGGATTATTTCCTTCCGCGAATATCTCGGATTTTTAGACGAAGTTCCGCTCGACGCGCTCGAAAAAGATTTTCCGTCCATCAGCTTCACGCATCACGACAAGAGTATTATCCGCACGCTCAAAATCAGCGAAAAAGTCACCACGAAAAAACCGTATCTCGAAGAAATTCTGGACATTCTCGCGTGGAGCGGAAAATCTTCGATGGGCTATTCGCTTCTGCAATCGCTCACCGGAATCGAAAACAACTACACTTTAACGACGGCTCTTTCCGATTTGGTCAATCTGCGCCTGATTAAAGAGGAAAAGCCCGCGAAACGCTACACGATTCACCGCCTCGTCGCCAGAGTCCGACGCTTTGAAAACCCGCTCGCCGGAAGAAAAGAATGGCAGCAAAAGATTGTCGGCAAGCTGGTCGAATGGTTTCGCGAGAGAAAAGACGATTTTAAATATCTCGCCGAATTTGAAAACGAAACGATTCACCTACAGCAATGGCAGTCTCAATCCGTCGCTGTTCTGCCAATCGAAACCGTTTATTTAACCAACTTTGAAGCCTATCCTTTGTGGCATCGCGGAAATTATCAGGAATCTAAAATCCTGCTCGAAAAAGCGCTAAATTTATATCAGGAAAACCAATTGAATGACGAAAAATTACTCGCCCATTTGTATAACGATTTGGCAGTTATTGCCGAAAGATTAGGAAGTTTCAATCAGGCGTTTGAATTTTTTCAGAAGGCATTATCAATCGGTCGCAACGTATTCGACGAAAAAAACGAAGATATTGCAAGGTTTTTGAATAATCTCAGTTCATCCTATAACAATTTAGGCAATCATCAAAAAGCATTGGAAGTGAATGAACAAGCTTTAAAAATATATCAGGAATTATTCGGCGAAAAACATCCTGATATTGCGGACTCTTTGAATAATGTCGGTTCTACTTACAACTATTTAGGCAATTATCAAAAAGCATTGGAATTGAATGAACAAGCATTGAAAATGCGGCAAGAATTATTCGATAAGAAACATCCTAATATTGCAAACTCTTTGAGTAATCTCGGTACTAATTACGACTATTTAGGCAATCATCTGAAAGCACTGGAATCTAATGAACAAGCATTTAAAATGCGACAAGAATTATTTGGTGAGAAACATCCTAGCATTGCAGATTCTTTGAATAATCTTGGTGCTACTTACTACTATTTAGGAAATTATCCAAAAGCTGTTAACTTTTATGAATCCGCGTTGAAAATGTATCAGGAACTTTTAGGTGAGAAACATCCAAATACTATTTTGGCTTGCGGAAATTTAATACTAGCCTTATCAGAATTAGGCAAGAGAGAGCAGGCAGGCAGGTTAGCAGGCGATTTTTTGAGTTATGTTCCGCAGAATCATCATAAAAGATGGCTCTTCGAAAAATATGGTGCGGCATACCAAAAGGCGCGT
>DATHBC010000406.1:0-3226 GCA_035296345.1 Pyrinomonadaceae bacterium
CGAATAAACCGTCGCGCCTGGTATAAATATTTTTCGGCGGCGTGCGCGCCAAATCTTCAAAATTTTTAACCGCCGGGTAACGAGCCAGACCGGCTGAGGTAGGAAACCACCACTCGCCGTCCGCGCGGGCGCGCAAATCGAGCTGACCCCAGCCCCAACTGCGGGATTTTATATTATCGAGCCGGATTACGGAAAATTTCTCGCCGTCGAAGCGCAGCAAATCCCTGTGACTGGAAGTGACGAAAACTTCATTGCCGCCGCCGGCAAAAATCGAAGTCACGCCGCCGTACGGCGGTTGTTCCTTAGCCTGGTAAAGCACGAATCCGCGCCGGATTAACTTGAACGCGCCCCGGGTCGCCGTGCCGACCCAGAGATTGCCGCCGCTGTCTTCCGCCAGCGAAACTATATCGGTCGTGAAAAGCACGCGAAAAGGCAGCTCGCCCGCCTTCGCTTCGGGCAGAAACTCGCATAAGCCGTTCGCTATCCCGGCTAAAATCCGCCCGTCGGAAGTTTTCAGCATCGCGTTAAACCAGACCGTGTCGGTCAAGCCGTCGGCGGTCGTAAAGCGGCGCTGCAAAACCGGGCTGACGGCTGCGCCGGGAACATCGAAAAGATACAGCCCCGGAGCTTTTTCCACGCCGCCGCCCGACCAGATTCGCCCCTGCTCGTCTTCGACGAGACTCAAGCCGATTGATTCCGGCAGCAGAAAGGTTTCGCCGCTCGCCGGATTAAAGACGAAAACTCCGACCTGGCTGCCGAACCATAACCTGTCGAAACGGTCTTCAATCAGCTCGAGCAGTTCGAGATTTTTGCCGCGCCACGCCTCGCCCTCGATTTTCTCGAACCGCCATTCGCCGTCTTCCGCCCGCAGCAAACGGCAAAGTCCGAGGCTCGTTATCGCCCAGATTTGCCCGTTGCGAGCTTTCAGTAAATTCGAAACGCCGCTCGGACGCTCGTCCGGCGTTTCGGGCGGAAGGCGAAACGTGCGAAACAGAGGCGGCTCGCCGGATTGGGAATTTGCCGTGCCCCGCGGGTCAAAAAACACCAAACCGTCATCGGTGGAAACCAGATACGCGCCGTCGCCGAGTTCGAGCAAATCATTAACGTTGCGGTGCGGAAGCCCATCCGCCTGCGTGTAATTTTTAAACTCGTAGCCGTCGAACCTGGACAATCCTTCGCCCGTACAGAACCACAAAAAGCCGCGCGAATCGCGGACGATGCGATTGACCCGGTCGTGCGCCAAGCCTTCGGCGGTCGTGTAGCTCTTGAAAGGTATTTTTCCGGCGCGGGCGTCCGTTCCGAAAAGAAATGAAAGAAAAATCAAAAGAGCGACACGAAACGAGTTGATTAAAATTCTTTTTGCTTTTAGCTGCATGACACGGGACAAGGCGGATTCTTCGTAAACCGGCTGCCCGTATTGTGCATTTTTCCGGTTTATTTTTCAATCGCCTATCTTTACGGATTATTTCCATAAAGCCAGATAATCGGTATCAAAACGAAAAAATCCTTATCTTTAATCATTCCCGTTGTCTTGGAAACGCCGCTTTTCGAGACAATTAAAATAGACTAAAATCTGTCTTATAAACGACCCTTTTTGAGATACATTTTGTAAAAGCTATGATGAGTTTAATTTGTTTCAATATCATCCTATGTTTCAGTTCTTCATACTCAGAGATCGAAACGCCAAAAAACAAATTTTGCAATTAAACAAAAAATATTGACGCATCGCAAAAGGCTTTGCTAAGATTCAAGGCATCTCAAAAAGAGGCTCTTATGGTTTTGTTCAGGTTTTCTTCAACTGTTGAATCATTTGTCCAATCGTTTTCTCGCGCGTTTTATCTGAAAATTGAAGACGACGATGACTCCCGCCGATGTGTAGTAGTGAGCCTTTTTTACCGGGCAGAATTAAATTAAAAAAAGCCTTGGGATTACTGGTAATAATCAGCAAGGCTTTTTTAACACCGTCTCGACCGTGTGACCGGCGAAAGATGTTTGTCTTGGTATAGACATATACATCATAGCGCAAGCGCAGTCGCGGCTCAATCCGTAAACCTGAGGACCCGAATTGCGCCTTGCGAATTTAACGTTGCCAGTCGGCGTAAATCTGTGTTCTCCAAAAATGTAAAGGAGAATATTTATGAAATTACGTCACTGGTTGAAATCACAGCCGGCTGCCGCGCTCATTCTATGTTTTATCATAATGATTTTGATTTCACAGGTAACTAAAGCGCAGAATAACGCGCCGCCGTCAACTAATCCAATTCCCAATGAAAACGCCAAGATTGGGACGACCGATTGGCAGATTGACCCGATGCGCGCCTCGCGGGCGTATGAGAGAGACACCGAAGGTTACGCCTCGCACACGAGCATCAACGTCGGCGAGCAGATTACTTTTTACGTCAGTACCGCCGTCGAGCGGGACGTGGACATCGAAATTTACCGGATGGGGTATTACCCGACAGGTCCGAACGGACCCCACCCGAACGGAGGGACGGGCGGAAGATGGGTTACGACCTTGGCAAATCGTCACGTCATGCTGCAGGACTTGCCGGAAGCAAATCACATGACCGGGCTGATTGAGTGCAACTGGCAGCCGACCGCAACTTGGATACCGCCTGCGACCGGCACGGAAAAAGCGGTCAGCGGCTTTTATCTGGCGAAGATTGTCGGCAAACTAATAAGCCCTGAGGACCAAGGTAAGGACAGCTACATTATTTTCGTCGTAAGAGACGACTCACTACAATCGGACTTTGTCTTTCAGTCGGCGGTGACGACTTATCAGGCTTACAACGCCTATCCCGGAGACCGCGACGTAAGACCCACGCCATCGCCTATGCCGTCGCCTTCGCCAACCCCGATCGCCAGTTGGAAATCCGGTAAAAGTCTTTACGATGTGAATTGGGGAAAACTTATTCCTGAACTCCCACAACCAAATCCAAACGTCCCACAAGATACGCAAGCGCGAAAGGTATCGTTTAACCGTCCGTATTTGCCCGATAACGGGATATATTTAAGTGCCGGGCAGTTTTTCCAGTGGGAGTATAATTTCGTCCGCTGGATGGAGAAAAAGGGACTCTTCGTTAGCTACATTACAAACATTGACACGCATAAAGCGACCGACCCTGTAAACGGCATTTTCGGACCCGGAAAACATAAGGCTTTTCTGACCGCCGGTCACGACGAATATTGGTCATACGAGATGAGAGACAATATCGAAAAGGCGCGC
>DATHBC010000407.1:0-3951 GCA_035296345.1 Pyrinomonadaceae bacterium
GCCTCGGTCGAAGTCATCGAAGCGGCGTATAAATCGCTGAATCAAAACCTGTGGCAGAAAGTCGTGGAAAAATCCGGCGCGGCGACGCGGTGAAAATCGGAAGCTTCGTGCCGATGGGCGTGTAAATCTAAAACTTATGGAAAACAAAACCTACACTCTCGTCGGCGCGGACGGAAAGCCTTACCAAAGCGCGGCGAAAGGCTCGCTCGGCGGGCATCGCCGCGATAAAATCTACGGGACACTGGATTGCGCCGGCGCGAAAATGTGGATTGCCAAAGGTCACTACGTCAAACAGCGCGTGTTTTTCGCCGACGAAGAAACAGCGATTGCGGCAGGCTTTCGCCCGTGCGCCGGATGTTTGCCGGAGAAATATAAAAAATGGAAAGAGGCAGAAGCCCGCGCGTGAGCAAGGGCGGATTTTCTTTAGTCTCTGAGTAGTCAGAGTTTCTGCAAACGCCGCGCTGACGCTTGGATTTCTGCCTCTTTCGCCATAGGCGAATCCGAAACTAATTTTCTTAATCAAAATGCCTAAAATACACGAAACAGCAATCATCGAAGACGACGTGAAAATCGGCGAAGGCACAAGCGTCTGGGACAGCGTGCACGTTCGTCGCGGCGCGCAAATCGGCGAAGAATGCATCGTCGGCGAAAAAACTTATATCGCCTACGACGTGAAAATCGGCAATCGCGTGAAAATCAACGCGATGGTTTACATCTGCGCGGCGGTGACGATTGAGGACGGCGTGATGATTTCCGCTTCGACGACTTTCACGAACGACCGTTTCCCGCGCGCGACGTTTCCCGATTTGAAAACCTTGCGTCCGAGCGAGCCTGACGAGCATACTCTGCCGACATTGGTGCGCGAAGGCGCGACCATCGGCGCGGGCTGCATCATCGGCAGCGATTTGGAAATCGGTCGCTGGTCGATGGTCGGAATGGGTTCGGTCGTGACGAAATCCGTGCCAGATTTTCACCTGGTTTTAGGCTCGCCCGCCCGCAGCGTCGGCGCGGTCTGCAAATGCGGGCAGCTTTTTCATAAATTTTCGGCGCAAGAGGCTGGAGAATTCGAGGCGAAATGTTCTTCCTGTAATTTGGAATATCGGGTCGAGAATTTGATTGTGAGCGAGAAATAATTTTATGTTTCTATACTTTCATGACATCGGAATGCCGCCTTTGTGGATGCTTATTTTGTGGCTCGCCGCTTTTCTTTCCTTTCCCGTTTTCTTTATCAAAGGCTTACATTCTCTGGTGCGGGAAAAATCAAACAGCACATTTATGTATACTTTTCTGGTGCTGTTTTTGATTGCTCTGGCTTATCATTTTCTCTGGATTTTTATATACCCGGAAATTATTAATTTTTTCGTTTTTATGACGTTTCCTTTCGGCGTCGGAGCGATGACTGTGTTTGCGATGTTCGGGCTGCCGAATATTTTCGTGGCTTTGGTCGGGCTGATTGTAAATTTTATTTCGATTTACGGCGCTGCCGGAATAATCGAAAAAGCTGCGGCAAAAGCCCGCCAAGCTTAATTTGGAAATATTTATGATGGATATGCTCATCAGTTTCATACTGCTTTTCACGACGATTTGCATAAATGTTTTTGCTCAGCCGTTGTTTTCTTTCGTCTTTGGAAAATCACAGAGCGGCGAGCGGATGGTCTGGACGGGAATGATTATTCTGGCGGCTCTCGATTTATTTACCAGAATTGCGGATTTGAGAAAAACCGGAAAAGACCTGAACGCGCGTCTGATTCTTCCGTCCGGCGGCGGAAGCTTTCTGTGGCTGCCGTGCTGGATTCCGGCTTTTGTCGCGGCTTTTTACGCCATCGTCGGATTTTAAAAAAGTGTCGATAAATAATAAAAACATTGCCGTCATCGGAAGCGGTTTTCTCGGTTTGACGCTCGCTTTGCGCTTATCGGAAACGGGCGCGCGCGTCACGGTTTTTGAATCTTCCGGCGAAATCGGCGGTTTGGCGAGCGCGTGGCAAATCGGCGATGTAACTTGGGACAAACATTATCACGTCACGCTTTTGTCGGACGCCCACACGCGAAAAATCGTTTCCGAACTGGGCTTGGAAAACGATTTTAAATGGGTCGAGACGAAAACCGGATTTTACGCCGACGGCAAGCTGGTTTCGATGTCGAACGCCGTCGAATTTCTCAGGTTTCCGCCGCTGGATTTCGTCGGCAAATTCCGTCTGGGCGCGACGATTTTTTACGCTTCGCGGGTTAAAGACTGGAAACATCTGGAAAAAATTTCGGTCGAAGAATGGCTGACGAAACTTTCCGGCAGGCGCACGTTTGAAAAAATGTGGAAGCCGCTTTTGAAAGCCAAACTCGGCGAAGCCTACCGCGAGACTTCCGCCGCCTTTATCTGGGCGACGATTCAGCGGCTTTACGCGGCGCGAAATTCCGGTTTAAAAAAGGAAATGTTCGGCTACGTCAGCGGCGGCTACGCGCGCGTGCTGGAAAGATTCGGCGAAGTTCTGCGCGCGAAAGGCGTCGAAATTCGTTTGAACTCGAAAGTCGAAAGGATTGAAAAACTGAAAGGCGATAAAGTAAGAATTTTAGCCACAGAGGACACAGAGAACACAGAGAAATTCAAAGAGAAAATAAAGATAAATTCTCTCCAAAGTCTTTCTGAAATCTCCGTTCTCTCTGTGCCCTCTGTGTCCTCTGTGGCTGATTCTTCCGCGTTCGAATTCGATTCCGTAATTTTAACCTGTCCTGCGAGCGTCGCCGCGAAAATCTGCCCGCAGCTCGCGGAAAACGAGCGGGCAAAACTGGAAAACATAAAATATCAGGGCATCGTCTGCGCTTCCCTGCTGATGAAAAAATCCCTGTCGGATTTCTACGTGACGAACATCACGGACAAAACGCCTTTTACCGGCATTATCGAAATGTCGGCGCTGGTCGATAAAAACGAGTTTGGCGGAAACGCGCTGGTTTATCTGCCGAAATACGTCGCGCCCGGCGACGAGTTGTTTGAAAAAGCCGACGCGGAAATCGAAGAAATATTTTTAGGCGCGCTCGAAAAAATGTATGCGCATTTCGAGCGGCGAGACGTTCTGGCTTTCAGGATTTCGCGCGTCCGGCAGGTTTTCCCGATTCCGACGCTCGATTATTCGGAAAATCTGCCGGGCGCGAAAACGTCGCTCGAAAACGTTTTTGTCGTCAATTCGGCGCATATCGTCAACGGAACTTTAAACGTCAACGAAACCGTCCAACTGGCGGAAAGATTTTTTGAGGAACATTTTGCCCGCGCAGCACGCGAATCGGACGAAAAAAAGCAAAGTTAATTTTTTTTCTATTTCGTGTTTTTTGCGTGCTGCGCGGGCAAATAAAATCTGAATTTATGAAACCGATTGCAAGTCTGTCCTTAGACCTCGACAATAAATGGTCTTATATGAAAACGCACGGCGACGCGGGCTGGGAAAGTTTTCCGTCGTATCTGGACTGCGTCGTGCCGCGCGCTTTGCGGTTTTTGCGGGAAAGAAATCTGAACATCACGTTTTTCATCGTCGGGCAGGACGCTGCGCTGGAGAAAAACCGGGAAGCTGTCGGGCAAATTTCTGCGGAAAATCACGAAATCGGCAATCACAGCTTTCGCCACGAGCCGTGGCTGCATCTTTACACGAAACCGGAATTAATCGACGAATTCGAGCGAACGGAAACGGCGCTGGAAAAAGCGACCGGGCAAGTGCCGAAAGGCTTTCGCGGTCCCGGCTACAGCTTAAGCCCGGCGGTTCTGGAAGTTTTAGCCGAGCGCGGCTACGAATACGATTGCTCGACCTTGCCGACCTATATCGCGCCGCTCGCCCGCGCTTATTATTTTTTCAAATCGCCCGAAATGTCGGACGAAGAACGCGAAAAACGCAAGAAACTTTTCGGCAAATTTTCCGACGGCTTTCAATCTCTAAAACCTTACAAATGGCAAATCGGCGAAAAATCTCT
>DATHBC010000408.1:0-5351 GCA_035296345.1 Pyrinomonadaceae bacterium
GGAAATCTGCTGGACGAAGGCGAAAAGGTTCGCCATCATCCCGAAAAACTGGCGCAGGTTGTTTTGCTCTGCGCCGTTCAGCCGAAGATTTTGGTCTAGTTTTAACCGGAAACATGCAAGCGGAAAAAAGTTTTATACAGCCGGCGCTGACAGCGAAAGACGCGAAAAGAAAACAAGGAAGCGAAAAGCGCATTCATCCGTTTTTCTTTTTTTCGTCTCTTTCGCCTGTTTCGCGGGCAAATCTTCTTTCGCGTCCTTGCACCTTTGCGTCTTTGCGTTAAACTTTTTTTGTGAGTATGGAAAATCCGTCCAATGAACAACCGAATCTCGATGTCCTGATTCTCGCCGCCGGGCTCGGCACGAGGATGCGCTCGAATCTGGCAAAAGTTCTGCACCGGCTCGACGGTCGCCCTTTGATTAACCACGTCTGCCGCACGGCGACCGCGCTGGCGCCGCGCAAGGTTTACGTCGTCATCGGGCATCAGGGCGAGGAAGTGAAACAAGCGGTTCTGGAAGAATTAGACGCGGCGCACGCCGAGTTCGTCTGGCAAAACGAACAGCTCGGAACGGGTCACGCCGTCAATTCCGCGCGCCGGTTTCTGGAAAATGAAGATTCGATTTTGATGGTTCTCTCCGGCGACGTGCCGATGATTCGCGCCGAAACCTTAGCCGGAATCGTCCGCCAGCACCAGACGCATCGCGGTCGCGGCGCGGCTTGCACTATTCTGACCGTCAAGCTCGACGACCCGACCGGCTACGGCAGAATCGTCCGTGACGAGGCAGGGCTTTTCGGTAAAATCGTCGAGCAGAAAGACGCCGACGACGACGAGAGAAAAATCAAGGAAATCAACGCGGGAATCTACTGTTTCAATACCAAAAAGCTTTTCAGCGCGCTGTCGCGCGTCAAAAACGAAAACGCGCAGGGCGAGTATTATTTGACGGACGTGCCGGAGCTTCTGAAAGCCGACGGCGAAGACATCGCCATCTACCCGCACCCGGACGCGCACGAAATCGAAGGCATCAACGACCGCGTGCAGCTCGCCGATATGGAGCGCGTTCTGCGTCACCGCGTCGTCAAGCGCCTGATGAAGGATTACGGCGTCAGCTTTATCAACCCGCAGGCGGCATACATTAGCGAGCAGGCGAGCATCGGTCGCGACACGATAATTTATCCGAACGTTTTTATCGAAGGCGCGAGCCGAATCGGCGACGGCTGCACGATTCGCGCGGGCGTGCGCATTACCAATTCGCGCATCGGTCACGGCGTCGAGATTCTGGAAAACTCGGTCATAGTCGATTCGGAAATCTCAAACAACTGCACCGTCGGACCGATGGCGCACCTGCGCGGTCACGCCAAGATGGAAGAATCGGCAAAGGTCGGAAATTTTGTCGAACTCAAGAAAACAATTCTCGGGCGCGGCTCGAAAGCGAGCCATTTAACTTATCTCGGCGACGCGACAATCGGCGAAAAAACCAACATCGGCGCCGGCACGATTACCTGTAATTACGACGGCAAAAACAAGCACGCCACGACAATCGGCAACCACGTAAAAATCGGCTCGGACACGATGCTGGTCGCGCCCGTCAAAGTCGGCGACGGCGCGGTCACGGGCGCAGGCTCGGTCGTCACTAAAGACGTCCCGCCGGATACGCTGGTCGCGGGCGTTCCGGCGCAGGTCAGGAAAAATTTGAAGGAAGAAACTAAAGATTCGACTTCGGCTCAAACCGTCCAGCCGTCCTGAAAATAATCCCAGGCAAAGTCCGCCGGGAGAAATTAGAACTTTTGTATGAAGAAAGATAAATCGAAAGAGAAGGCTCAAAGCGAGTCGCCCGAACAAATCTCGCCCGCCGAAGCCTTGAAAAGAATGAAAAGCTTTGCCCGCGAAAGAAAGGAGAAATTCATTGCCGCTATCCGCCAGAGCCAGAATTGAAGTTTATCTGCCGGAAAGAAAAAAGCCGGCTTATCGCCGTTTATTAAAAGCGTTTCAGCAGGAATTTTTGCAAACCTTTGGCGGCTGCACGGTTATTAACGACATCAAAGGCTTGTATCTTTCGGCAAATGACAAAACCGACACGGACGAAATCAATCTGGTTTACGCCGACGCGCCGTTTGATTTCGAGAAAAATTTCGAGGCGCTTGCCGAATACGTCGACGCGCTGAAAAAGGCGGCGCTCGAAGCCAGCGAGGAAGAATCGATTTTAATCGTCGTGCATAAGATTTATCATTCGGTTTAACAATAGTATGAAAAAGATTTTATTTAAAAATAGCCTCATTTTACTGGCAATCGTTTTATTTACAGCCCACGCGTCGTCGGCGCAGCAAAAAAATGCGGTGTGCGCGGCGTTTCAGGAAATGGTCGATGAAACTTATAATTTCAAGCCCGCGAAACTCACGGACGCCGAGCGCAACGCCAAATCCGCCGCGATGGATAAAGTCTGGAATAAAGTCAAAGCCAGCCCGCAGGAGCTTTTGCCCTGCCTGCGCGACCTGATTGATGCGCGGACGCACGACGCTTTTTTCCGGTTCGACGCGAGCAATCTGCTGATTCAGCTTGACCAGAGCCAAGAGGCGAAAAAAACTCTGATAAAGACTTATGCCGAAGTCGATTTAGCCGATATAAACCTGCGCTACTGGATGCCGTATATCGCCGTTCTCGGTTATGAAGGCTTCGATACGTCGGCGGCGGGCGAAAACTGGCTGAAATATCCGAACCCGGAATATTATCTGCCGCAGCACGGCGCGCTGGCGGTTAATAAAGAAATCGGCGCATTAATAATTTATGGAAGCATGGACGAGACAATCGCCACGCCCGCGCTCGTGCGAGTTGCCGCGCAGGAAAATCATCCGGGGCGCGAGATTGCGGTTCGCCTGTTGATGCAGCAGGCAACGCCGGAATCGTTGCAGGAATTGAAAAAACTAAATCTGAAAGGTCTTTCGGACGCGGCGCGGCAGGGCGTCAATAATTTTTTGACCAAGCCGAATCTTTTAACTCCGCGCGAAGGCGCGCCGAAAATAACGCGCCAGCAATATCTGGACGCTTTTCGGCAACTGGCGGCGGGAAAATCGCAGGCTTTTATGAAGCTGGCGTCGGAAGTTCCCGACGGCGAAAAAGATGTGGTCGCCGTGATGAAGCCGGAAGACATTCCGCTGATTCGCAAGGCGCGGCGCGTTTTTGCCGCCAGCGCCGCGCCGCACGCCGCTGAATGGTATAAAAGCTTTACGGACATTCTGCTGGCTTTAACGCGGCAGCCGGAATCGGTTAAACAAAAGGCGCGCGTGGATTTACAAACGCGCCAAAGCGCCGGGTTTACGCCAGCCGCCGTAAGATAGAAGAAGATAAACAAAAGTTTTAAAATTTTAAGAAAAGCAAATTAAAAAATATGTGTGGAATTGTTGGATACGTCGGAAATAAACAAGTTGTGCCGTTAATCATCGACGGTTTGCGCAAGCTGGAATATCGCGGATACGATTCCGCCGGCATCGCCGTCGTTGACGAAAACAACGACCTTGAGATTCGCCGCGCCGAAGGCAAACTGCGCAATCTCGAAGAGTGTATTCGCCTGAGCCCTCTGGACGGAAATTACGGCATCGGGCACACGCGCTGGGCGACGCACGGGCGACCGACCGAGGAAAACGCGCACCCGCACCGCGACTGCACGGGTCGCATAGTCGTCGTCCACAACGGCATTATCGAAAATTATCTGCCACTGAAAGAACGCCTCAAAGAGCAGGGACACGAATTTAAAACGGAAACCGACACGGAAATCGTCGCGCACCTGATAGAAGAATTTATGAAGTCGGAAAATCTCGGCTTCGAGCAAGCCGTGCAGAAAACCGTCCGGCATCTCCGGGGAATTTTCGCGCTGTCGATTATTTCCGCCGACGAGCCCGATATGATTATCGCCGTCCGCGAAGGTCCGCCGGTCGTCATCGGCTTGGGCGACGGCGAATTTTTCGTCGCCAGCGACATTCCCGCAATTTTGCAGCACACGCGCGACGTTTTTTATCTCGGCGAAAAGGAAATCGCCGTTTTGACGAAAGATTCGGTGCGCGTGACGGATTTTGACGGGAACATCGTCGAGCCGAAACAGCAGCGCATCACCTGGGACCCGATAATGGCGGAAAAAGGCGGTTTCAAGCATTTTATGCTGAAGGAAATCTACGAGCAGCCGCGCGCCGTCCGCGACACCGTGCGCGGGCGGATTTCGCTCGATACGGGAAACATTTATCTGGACGCGATGAATATCGCCGAAGAAGATTTCAAACAAGTCACGAGCGTCAAAATCGCCGCCTGCGGAACTTCGTGGCACGCCGGACTTGCCGGAAAATATATGATTGAACAGCTCGCGCGGCTGTCGGTCGAAGTCGATTACGCATCGGAGTTTCGTTATCGCGAGCCGGTGCTGGACGAAAACACCTTGTTAATCGTCATCTCGCAATCCGGCGAGACAGCCGACACGATTGCCGCGATGCGCGAGGCGCGTTCGGCGGGCTGCAAAGTCCTGGCGGTCTGCAACGTGCAGGGCTCGATGATTCATCGCGAAGCCGACGGCACGATTCTGACGCACGCCGGACCGGAAATCGGCGTCGCTTCGACCAAAGCCTTTACGTCGCAGATGATTGCCCTTTATCTTTTCGCGCTTTATCTCGGACAACTGCGCGGAAAATTAGACGAAACGCAATCCAAATACCACGCGCAGCAGCTTGCCGAGCTGCCCTTGAAAATCGAGCATCTTTTAAACGACGCCGACTCGGTCGAAGAGCTTTCCAGAGAATTTTTTCGCTCGCAGGATTTTCTCTATCTCGGGCGCGGCATCAATTTTCCGGTTGCGCTCGAAGGCGCTCTGAAATTAAAGGAAATCAGCTATATTCACGCCGAAGGCTACCCGGCGGGCGAGATGAAACACGGACCGAACGCGCTGATTGACGAAAAGCTTCCCGTCGTTATCGTCAATACCCGCGAGGCGGGAAACGCCGCGAGCGAGATTCGTTACGAAAAAACGCACTCGAACATCGTCGAGGTTAAATCGCGCGACGGCATCGTGATTTCGATTTTAACCGAAGGCGACGAAATGAGCTCGCACGTCTCGGACCACGTCATCGAAATTCCCGAAACGTCCGATTTGCTCGCGCCGATTCTCTCCATCGTGCCCTTGCAGCTATTGGCGTATCACATCGCCGTCCGCCGCGGCTGCGACGTCGACCAGCCGCGCAATCTGGCAAAATCCGTGACGGTCGAATAACTTTTCTAACTCGGTAAATTGGTATAAAGTTGTGGGAGCAAAATAAGGTTTCCGCAACTTTTTTTGTTTCGTGAGGGCACATTATGAATTTCAAGCAATTTTATTTG
>DATHBC010000409.1:0-1828 GCA_035296345.1 Pyrinomonadaceae bacterium
AGGCGGCGAAAGCCTTAACGGAAGCGCAGGCGAAAGTCATCGAAACTTTGATTCAGGAAAACGGCGAAATCGGTTTTACGGAGCTTTTGGAGAAAGCCCAAATCAGCGCCTCAGCCGTCAATTCACTGGAAAAACGCGGCATCGTACAAGTCTACGTCCGCGAAGTTTTCCGCGACCCGCTGGCGCAGGCGAAATTGCCGGAAATCCTCGATTTGATTTTGACAAAGGGGCAAACGGACGCCTTTCGCGAAATCGAAAAGGCTGTTTTATCCAATGATTATCACGCTTTTCTGCTGCACGGCGTGACGGGCAGCGGCAAAACCGAGATTTACATTCGCGCGATGAAAGAAGCGCTCGACATCGGAAAATCTTCCTTGATGCTCGTGCCGGAAATCGCTCTGACGCCGGTTTTTTCGCGCCGCCTGCGCGCGGTTTTCGGCGACGAGGTGGCGATTCTGCATTCGTCTCTCTCGACGGGCGAGCGTTTTGACGAATGGCGCAGAATCCGCAACGGGCAGGCGCGAATCGCCATCGGGACGCGCTCGGCGATATTTGCGCCGCTGAAAAATATCGGCTTGATAATCGTCGACGAGGAACACGACGGTTCTTATCGACAGCACGAATCGCCGTTTTATCACGCCAGAGACGTGGCGGTCGTGCGCGCCAGTTTCGCGCGGGCGACGATTGTTCTCGGCTCGGCGACGCCGGCGCTCGAATCGTTTCACAACGCCAAAAGCGGAAAATACGTTTACCTGCACCTGCCGAGCCGCATCGGAAATCGCCCGCTCGCCGCCGCCGAGCTGGTCGATATGCGCGAGGTTTTCCGGCAAAACGGGCGCGATGCGATTTTTTCGCCGCAGCTTCTCAGCGCGATTGAGGAAACTTACGCGAAAGGCGAGCAGTCGATAATTCTCTTGAACCGGCGCGGCTTTTCGCAGTTCGTTTTGTGCCGTTCGTGCGGCGAGACGATTCGCTGCCAGAATTGCGACATCACCTTGACTTATCACAAGCGCGACAACGTTTTGCTGTGTCATTACTGCGGCTTTCGCGCCAAAGCGCCGCGCAAATGTCCTTTCTGCGACTCGAAATTTATTTATTTCGTCGGCGAAGGAACGGAGCAAATCGAAGATATTTTAAAACGCAAATTTTCCGCTATCAGAATCGCGCGCATCGACCGCGACACGACGCAGCGGCGGCGCACGTTTGAAGAAGCTTTAATGGATTTCGCCGAGCATAAAATCGACATGCTCGTCGGGACGCAGATGCTGGCGAAAGGTCACGATTTTCCGAACGTGACGCTGGTCGGCGTCGTTTCGGTCGACGCCGGCTTGGCTTTGCCGGATTTTCGCTCGGCGGAAAGAACTTTTCAGCTTCTGACGCAGGTCGCCGGGCGCGCCGGGCGCGGGCTCCTGCAAGGTCGCGTGATTATCCAGACCTTTTATCCGGAACATTACGCGCTGCAATTAGCCTGCAATCAGGATTACGAAAAATTTTACCGGGAAGAAATCCGCTACCGGCAGAATCTGAGTTATCCGCCGTTTGCCGCGCTCGCCTGCGTGACGGTTCATCACGAAGATTACGACTACGCCTTCAGCAACGCGCAGGCTTTTAAGGAATGTCTGACCGAAGCGAACGGCGAGCGAAACGCCCGTGTTCTCGGCGTCGCGCCCGCGCCGCTGGCGAGATTGAAAGGCGAGCATCGCCTGCAAATTCTGATTAAAGCCGTCAATCGCAAAAAGCTGCGCGAGCTGATTGATTTCGCGCTCGCCGGCGCGCAGGAAAACGCCTGCGATTTGCGGATTATAAACGTCGAGATTGACCCGGTGAA
>DATHBC010000410.1:0-15066 GCA_035296345.1 Pyrinomonadaceae bacterium
AGGAAAAATCTTCCCGCTCTTGACTCCCGACTCTCGACTCCCGACTTTTTTACATAGTTTTCTGCTGACCTTGCTGACCCTGCTGCGCGGCTTTTTTCGCTTTCAGTTCTTCGAGCTGTTTTTTCGCCTGCACGTCGCCGACCTGATTTTTCAGGTTCGCCAGGCGCGAATCGAGCGAAGATTCCGAAAGCTCTTTGCCGAGATTGGCTTCGGCAATCGTCGTTTTGATGTGCGAGCGCACGTTGTCGAGCGCGCGCACTTCCTCGTCGACCGAAAGCCCGTCGAGCTGTTCCTGAATCTTGACGCGCGCCTGCGCCGATTGAAATTTCGCCAGCATCGTGTCGCGCTCGGCTTGCAGTTTTTTGATTTCCGACTGCACGCCCATCAAGGAGCTTTTCGCCGAATTGGCGTCCGAACGCGCGTTTTCGGCTTCGGCGGTCAGCTCGACTTTTTCCGTTTCGAGCGCGTTTTTCTTTTGAATCAGAACCATCGCCAAATCGTCCTGATTGGTTTCGACCGCCGTATCCAGCTCGGCATTCGTCTGTTCCAGCTCGGCAGTCAATTTCTTAAACCGCTCCTCTATATCGTCGCGCCGCCGGATAATTCCGGCAGTCGCGTATTTCAATTTCGAGTATTTTTCCATCATCGAATTGATGGCGTTTTCGTAAGCGATTTCCGGGTGTTCTTTTTCAATATCGGCAATCCACAGCGAAAGAAAACCTCTCCATAAATTTCCGATTCGGGTAAAAATCGACATTTTTAAATCTCCTTTAAATTAAGTTGCAGATAGTTGCAGGAAGTTGCAGAAAGTTGCAGATAGTTAAGACAGTTGACGAATATTGAAACGCTGAAACTGTTTTTAACTTCCTGTCAATTTTCTGCAACTATCTGCAACTTTCTGTCAACTATCTGCAACTTCCCGCAACTCTCAACTCTCAACTTTTTCCGGCTCGTGCAGCTTCGGCGAGTCCTTGACGACCTGCGCCACTTTGTCGCGACCGAAAAATTCCAGCACTTTCTGCACGTCGAGTTTTTTGGCGTTGCAGGCGGCGACGACCGCGTTCTGCTCCTTGACGCGCTCTTCCATAATCTTCCGAAGATTCTGGATTTCCAGTTCGTACTGCTGAATGCGCGTCGAGCCGTCCTGCAAAACTTTTTCCGTGTCGGATGCGCCGCTGCGAATGTAGAATTCGAGCGCCTCGATTTCCGCCACGCCCGCTTCGATGATTTTTTCAATCGGCACGCCGAAGGCTTTCAGCGAAGCCTCGACGATTTGTTTTTTGACGTTAATATCGGTCGCTTCCGGCAGGCTTTCGAGCAGGGATTTGGCTTTGGCGATGCGCTCGCGCTCGTCCGCGTCGACGCCGCCCGCCTCGAAAACCGCGTCGAAATCGACTTGCCCGTTGACGACCGCCGGCGGCGCGGCGTAATTTGCGGGAACGGCGTTTGCCGGTCGAGACTCGCCGCCGCCGCTAATGCCCGAGGAACTTTCCGCAGCGGTTTCGCCGCTGCTTAAAGGCGACGAACCGGCGTATTTGGCGATTAATTCGTCGGCAGTCAAATCGGCTTCTCCGGTCGCGCCGCTCTGCTCCTGCCGCTGCGCTTCGTCTTCATCGCGGACGATAAACCAGCCGACCACCGTATCGCCCCAATTTTTTTCTGACATCTTTTCTTCGAACTCCTTAGTTACGCCTTAGAAATATAGGCAATAAAGCAATTATTCGCAAGCTTTAAAGTGGAAAAGTGAAAAAGTGAAAAGGTGAAAAAGAAAATTTATAAATTTTGCGACGCAATTGTTTTCTTTTGCAAACATAAAAGCATAAAAATGAAGGACAAATTTTTTCACTTTTTCACTTTTTCACTTTTTCACTTTTTCACTTTCCAAACCTTTTCTTAAACTTGCCTTTGCGCTGTTCGCGCCACGCGCGCCATTCTTCGATGGCTCGGCGGCGCTCGTCCGGCGAACTCGCCGGTTTGAAATTAAGTCAGGTCGAAGCGGCGTCGCGCAGGCACATTTCGGCAAGAAACCGCGTCGGCAAATCCTTGCTCGCGAGCAAATCAATCAATTCGTCAATCGAATTTTGCTCAGCCGTCTCGCGCCGCTTTTCGGCGTATTTCTTCCGGTTCATAAAACTTTTAAAAACTCCGGCGGCACGCTTTCGACCAGCCAGACGCCGTTTGCCGAAACGAAAAACTCAAAACCGCCTGCCAGCATCGCCGCCGTATTAATTTCAAAAATCACGGGTTTGCCGTGTCTTGAGCCGACTTTGCGCGCCGTTTCCGTATCAATCGAGAGATGAACGTGATGCCGCGCCATTTTCAGCAGACCGCGCTCGCGAATCATCGCAACGTTCCGTGTCGCCGTGCCGTGAAAAAGACGCGCGGGCGGCGTCTTTTTTTCGAGCTGCAAATCGACGTCGACCGAATGACCCTGATTGGCGCGAATCCGCTCGCCGTCCGGGTCGAAAGAAAATCTTTTTTTATCGTTTCGCTCGACGACTTCCCTTAGTTCGTCGAGCGAAAGCGGAAAATTAAGGCGCGCGCAGGCTTGCAGCAAATCTTCGACGCTGACCCAGCCGCCGGTTTCCAGGCTAAGCCCTAATCTTTCCGGCTGATGCCGCAGATGCTTGCTGAGATATTTGCTGACCTTTACAAGGCGTTTTTCGTCCATTGGAGAGCCTGCGCCTTTGCCCGCGCGTCGGCTTTAAGCCTTTTCCCTCAAAACGGTTCGAGCGGGCGCGCCGTCGCCGGTCGGGCTGATGATTTTCAGCGGCAGGCAGATTAATTCGTATTCGCCCGCCGGAACGCCGCGCAAATCCAAGCCTTCGACTATCACGATTTCCTTTTCCAGAAACGCGATGTGCGCGGCAAAATCCTCGGAGCCGAACTTTTCGACCGAAAGATAATCGATGCCGACGAGCTTTATATTTTTCTCAGCCAAAACCCGCGCCGCTTCCGGTGTGATATAGGTAAAATCTTTGCGAAAACCGGTTTCCGGTTCATTCCAAAAGCGCGAGTTGCGCGTTTTAAATAAAACTCTCTCGACCGTTTCTTCCAGATTTTCGACGTGACGCGGCTCAATCGCCGTGACGCTTTCTTCGATTTCGACGACGCGGGCAGCGCCGACGAGCTTTTCCAAATCCAGCTCGTGAATTTTCCTCGTGCCGTCGATAAAATGATTCGGCGCGTCGACGTGCGTTCCCGTGTGCGCGCCAAAGCAAAGCTGCGTCACGTTTGCCGCGTCGCCCCGCGCTATCGCGGCGGCGACGTCGATTTTCACTTTCGGGTCGCCTTCGTAAATCGGCACGTTTTCGCTGATGGGCACGGTGATGTCGTAGATTTTCATATCTGCCGGGAATTATTTTAACGCAGAAGCGCGCGGAAAAGAATTTTCACCACAGAGGTAAAAGGGAAATTAAAACAGGATGGACAGGATTTACAGGATGATAAAAAGAAAGCTCGACGCTTTTGGTTTTAAATTATCCTGTCTATCCTGTCCATCCTGTTTTAATCTCGTGTTTACCCGTATAAATCTGCGGTGAAATTTTCCCGGTTATTTCAAAACTTCGAATTTGCCGTAAGGCTTGCCGAGCCTGAAAGCTGCGATTCTGCCGGATTTGCGCCATTTGTTGTCCGAAAGCGAGATGTATTTTTCGCGGTAGAAAACCGGAGCTTTGCCCGGTTTGACCGTCACCTTGTAACCGTAATCGCCGGTTTCCTCGCCGTACATATCGGCTTGAAACCAGCCCAAGCCCTTTACGGTTCCGGCGGAAGAAAACTCCATCACGTCGACGCCCGTTCCGCCTTGTCCCTGGTGCATACCGCCCGAATAAAAAACGGTGAATTCGTCCAAGCCGTTTTGATTGATGTCCGGCAGGCTTTTCAGACCTATCGCCCAGCCGCCCGCCGAAGTGTAATGCGCCGCGATTTTTCCGTTTTCCATTAAAACCAGACCGTTGTGTCCGAAGCCGTTTCCGATTTGACAAAACTGGTAAAAGATTAAAGTCTGTTTCGCGCCGGCTCTGGTAAACGCGCCTTTTGCCGCGCCCGCGATTTCAAATTCTTCGGTGCAGGTTTCGTCTTCCGCCCAGAGTTTTCGCGCTTGCGGCAGAGCGTTCCGCTTGATTAAATTTTCTTCCGCCGCGCTCGCCGTCGGCGATTTTTCGTTTTTCGTCGGGTCGCTGACGACAATCGTCGTCTGCGCGAAAGCCGCGCCCGGCAGAAAGCAAAAAACGATTAAAAAGTTTAATAAATATTTGTTTTTCATAATGCGAGAAGGATAATCGAAAACTTATTTTCAAACAAGATTTGCCTCGCGCCCGAGTTTCTTTGTAGGCTAAAGATGTAATGAAAATTCAAAGACAGCAACACGGAAAACGCGGCGCGTTTTTCATAGAGGAAAACGGCGAATGGGTGGCGGAAATGACTTACAGCCGCGAAGGCACACGGAAAATCGTGATTGACCACACGGAAGTCGACGATTCGCTGAAAGGCAAAGGCATCGGCAAACATCTGGTCGCCGCGGCGGTGCAATACGCCCGGAAAAATAATCTGCTGATAAAACCGGTTTGCCCGTTCGTCAAAAAAGTTTTGGAGAAAGGCGAAGAATACGAGGACGTTCTTTCAACCAGCTAGATGCCGCTACCGCTGAAGACGCCGACGCCGCGCATTTCCGCTTCGAGTTATTCAAACACCGCGCCCTTGATTTGGTCGTTTCTCTACGGCGCGAATCGAGGCAGATTCGAGATGATTCTCGACACCGCGCCCGCGCGCTCAGCCGAGCTTTTGGCGCGAAACCGCACCGACGCCGCGCTGGTTCCGGTCATCGCATACCAGACGATTCAGAACGTTTTGCTCGTCCCCGAAATCTGCGTCGGCGCGCGCGAACGAGTCAGAAGCGTCTGCCTGGTGACTGAAGACGCGGATTTGCAGGACGTGAAAACCGTTTCTCTCGACGTTTCATCGAAAACTTCGGTCGCGCTGACAAAAATCATTTTTCGCGAATTTTTCGGCTTCGAACCTGAATATAAAAACGCGGCTCCGAACCTGAAAGAAATGCTTTCAGGCTCGGACTGCGCGCTTCTCATCGGCGACCCCGCGCTCGTCATTGACGAAACAAAATATCGAAAGTTCGATTTAGCTGAAACCTGGAAAAGCTTTACGGGCTGCGGATTCGTCTTTGCGATGTGGATGGCAGCGGCGGAAAAAGCGGAAATTGCCCGGAAGATTGATTTGGCGGCGGCGCGCGACGAAGGCTTGCGGCATCTGGACGAGATTATCTCAAACTACGCAGGCGAGATTCCGCTCGGTCGCGTGGATTTCAAAAAATACCTGTCGGAAAATATTTCATATTCGATGGACGATTCCATGCGAAAAGGCTTGGAGCTTTATTTTCGGCTGGCACGCAAAAACGGCTTGATTGATAATCACAAGCCGCTTTCGTTCATCTAAAAAATGCCCAGAGCCAGACCGCGACCATCATAAATAAAAGCAGCGCCGCGTCGTTTGCCCTGAATCCTTCGTTTTCCCTGCTGTTGCGCATAAAAAATATTCTCCTTGTATAAAATTCCCTCTGTCTTTAATAGCGAATTTCGCTCGCCGAAAGTATCAAGCCTCTGGCATAAAACTTGAATACCGTTTATATGACCGCTTTAAGATTCGCTTTTTGCGGGATTTCGGATTCGTTTTCGCGGATTTTTTTGGCAAAGTGCGATTTTGATTGGCAAAATGAGAGGAGTTAGCCACGAAAGAACACGAAAAGACACGAAAAATGCGAAAAAATCAGGAAAAGAAATTTATAAAAAGCAGAGAGTTAAAAATAAAAATATATTGATTTCCCTTTCGTGCTTTTTCGTGTTCATTCGTGGCTAAATTTCTTTCCGTGTTAGAATTATTTTTTGATTTATGAACAGCAGCAGCAATATTCAACCGATTTTAGATAAAGTTTTGGACGGCGGGCGGATGAGCGCCGAAGACTGCGCCCGGCTTCTGGAATCGAACGATTTCGTCCGCGTCGGCTTGGCGGCGCACGAAATTCGGATGCGAAAAAATCCGACCGACGTCGTGACTTACATCATCGACCGCAACATCAATTACACGAACGTCTGCAACGTCGTCTGCACCTTCTGCGCCTTTTATCGCCGACCGGGAAAGCCCGAAACCTACGTTCATTCGATTGAAGAAATCTGCCGGCGCATCGACGAAACCATCGCGCTCGGCGGCACGGGCGTTCTGATGCAGGGCGGGCTGCACCCGGATTTTAATATCGAATGGTATGAAAACCTGCTTTCGACGCTGCACGCGAAATATCCGGCGTTTCAACTGCACTGCTTTTCGCCGCCGGAAATCCACAACATTCACCTGATTAGCGGTCTGGATTACGAAACGATTCTCAGACGTCTGAAAGCCGCCGGACTTTATTCGATGCCGGGCGGCGGCGGCGAAATTCTCGACGATGAGGTTCGCAAAAGAGTTTCGACGAAATGCAATACGCAGGAATGGCTCGACGTCATGCGCGCCGTGCATAAAGTCGGCTTGCGCTCGACGGCGACGATGATGTTCGGCATCGGCGATAAAATCGTTCATCGCGTTCGCCACCTGGAAAGAATCCGCGATTTGCAGGACGAAACCGGCGGCTTTACGGCATTCATCCCGTGGACTTTCCAGCGCGAAAACACCGCTCTGGGGCGCAAAATCACGGAAGAGCCGACCGGCGTCGACTATCTGAAAATGCTCGCCGTCTCACGTTTATTTTTAGATAACGTCCAGCACGTTCAAGCCTCGTGGCTGACACAAGGGTTGCGGCTCGGGCAAACCGCGCTGCGCTTCGGCGCTGACGATATGGGCTCGATTATGATTGAAGAAAACGTCGTCTCGGCGGCGGGCGCCGACACGCAGGCAAACGAAAAAGAACTGCGCTACCAAATCTCCGAAGCCGGTTTTATACCGCAGCAGCGCGATATTTTATATAAATACGTAACCCGCGCAAACGTCGATGAACTGGACGCCAGAAAATCAATGCCGCTCCGCCAACTGAGCGTCGCTTTTGCCGATTAAGATTTTAGCTGCAAATTGCACGAATAGCGCGAATCAATCTCTTTGTTTTAAGGTTGGTTCGTGCTATTTTGTGTTTGATTGGAGAAAATTATGTCAACAGGCGTGGAAGAAAGCGAAAAAACCGGAACAAGCGACGATAAAAAATCCGAACCTCTTTTAGACTCGCTCGAAATCAAAGGCTACCGTTGCTTTGAACATTTGAATATTGAAAAACTCGGTCGGGTGAATTTGATTGTCGGGAAGAATAATGTCGGCAAAACGGCTTTTCTTGAGGCTTTGTGGATTTACTTGAATAGAAGCCAGAGTGTTCTTAATCAAATACTCAATAGCCGCTATGAAAATCAATTACCTATCAGTTTTTCGGGGGATGGGACAAAGGTATCTATAAACCTATTTAATAGGAATTCTAAAGATTTAAGATTTCAAATCGGACACGTAAATCGTGAAAATCGGTTAATTGCCATTTGGAAAAACCAAAGCGGAATAGTTATAACTCAATCACCCCAAAATTCAATTAAAAACTTCTTCGTCAAAACAGATGGTTTAGATAATAGTGAAATAACATCCTTCTGGGACAAAATTGAGCTAACACCAAAAGAAGAAGATGTAATCAAATCAATGAAATTTATTTCTCCAGATTTATTGAGAGTTCGACTTAGAAATGTTCAAGACAACGCACGAATTCCGTATGCACAAATTAAAAATTGGGAAGAGCCTGTAACTTTAAGAAGTTTAGGAGAAGGTTTGAATCGCCTTTTTGGAATTTCACTAGCTTTAGTAAATTGCAAGGATGGTGTTTTATTGATTGACGAAATCGAAGGAGGATTCCATTATTCGGTTCTATCTGATGTTTGGAAATTGATTTTTAAAACGGCGAGAGATTTAAACGTTCAAGTTTTCGCCACGACGCATAGTTACGACTGCATTGAGGCTTTCGCGCAGGCGGCGATTGATGATAAGGAATCGGATGGAATGTTGATTCGTTTGGAAAATAAAAGCGGCGCAATCAAAGCGGTAACTTTTAGCGAAGATGAGCTTGAAACCGTTACGCGAAGGAATATCGAGGTGCGCTGACGATGGTTGAAAATCGTGTTTTGCTGGTTGAAGGAACTGACGATTTACACGTTTTGGCTCACATTTTCAAAGCTCACGGTCTTGAAGGCAAAATTTTTATTCGTGACCAAGAAGGCGTTCAGAACGTAAAGAAAGGATTGGACGAGAATTTTTTCGACAATCTTGTAGAAGATTTGCCCGTCGAACTAAAAGGAAGCGAAGTCATTGCGTTAGGTATCGTTGTTGATGCGGACTTTGATATAAAGGCGCGTTGGGAAAGTCTAGCAAACAAATTAAAAGATTTGAAATACCAAGAAGTTCCTGATTTACCAAAACCAAACGGAACAATTTTAACTCACAGCCAGGATTTACCAAAAATCGGTGTTTGGTTAATGCCTGATAACACTTTGCCCGGAATGCTTGAGGATTTCGTCAAATTGCTTGTGCCGGACGAACAAAAAGACCTTTTGCAAAGAGCAATTGAAGCTGTTGACGCTATACCGAAAGAAGAACGTAAATTCATAACTGAAAACTCTGACAAAACCTCGAAAGCTCAGATTCATACTTACCTGGCTTGGCAGGAGCGTCCCGGCGTTCCTTACGGTGTTGCTATTCGAGAAAGATTCTTGAAAGCCGATTCGCCAAACACAACCAACTTGGTGGCGTGGATTAAAGAATTATTCAATTTGTAAGTTTCTTCAACTGTTCTCGATAAACAACAGATTTTTAATTTTCGCTTTAGTTTTCCTTTAGATAAAGGGCGATTCCCCAGAAATTAATTTCCGGCGGCAGCGCGTTCCAGTTGTCGAATGAATGTGAATCGTCGGATTTATAACGCAGACGGTATTTTCCCGCCTGCAGTGTAATAACCGTATCGACCTTGCGATTTTTCGCCGCGCCGCCGGCGTGCGTCGCCTCCGCCTCTTTCATTTCCCAGACGATTTTTCCGGTTTCGGCGTTTTCAATCCAGCCGTAATCATACATCTTCTGCCCGATGTCTGCTTCTCCGGCGGCAAAGATGCGAATCCGTTTTTCCTGCGGCAAGGTAAAATCGACTGTTTTGTCGGCGTCGTCCGTTACGTTGACGATTTGCGCGACGGCGGTTTTTGCAGCCAAATCTTCGGGCAAGCCTTTTAAAAACAACTCGCCGTATAACTTCATCAGGCGCGAAGCTTCCGCCCTTTGCCCGACGCTTTGATTGATTCTGACGCGGCTGATAAGGTCTTTGACGTAGATGTCGGCGTAAGGCTTACCGGAAGTCTGTTTTATGCCGGTTTTTAATTCTTCGGCGGCGGCTTTCCAGTTTATTTCGGGCAGATTCGCGCCGAAAAGCTCCGGAAAAATGAAAGTCTTCAGAAATGCCATTCCGACGGGAGAGGTCAGCGCGTCGCCCGCGCCCAAATCGGTCGGGCGACTCAGATTGTCCGTGTTCGCCATCGCGATAAAGGTGATGTTTTTTTCCGGAATTTTCAGTATGAACGAAGAATTCCCCGTCCAGTAGCCGTAGTGCCAGAACATTTTCAAGCCCTTATAATTCTGCGTAAACCAGCCGAGACCGTAGGGCAGCGTCTCGCCGCGGGTCGAAACGGTCGGCGTAAAAGCGAGCGCCTGCGTTTCCCTGTTCAGAAATCTGTTCTGGTCGATGGCGATGTCGTATTTCGCCATGTCGAGAACGGTCGAGATTAATCCGGCTGACGTGCTGAAATGCGTCGGATAGCTGATTTTTCTGATGTTCGATTGATTGTCGAGCCCGTAAGGCTGCGCCAGCATTCTGGAAACTTTCTCGAATCTCTGTTGATGATTTTCCAGAATGACGCCTTCGGTTAAAAGCGATTCGTGCGCGTGAACCAGCTTCCACGCGCCGTCCTGCTGTTTGTTCCAGACGATTGTCATTCGCGTCGGTTGTTTAACGCGCACGGGCAGATTGGGCGGCGGCGTAATCGTGCCGCGCATAATCAGCGTCGCGACGGCGGTCGTTCCGTAAACTGCGGCTTCGAGATTGTGAACCTGAAAATTGAATTTAAAATTCGCTTTCACCGCGCCGCGCAGCTCGTCCGTATCGGCAAATGAAGTCAAAAATCCGCCTTCGTCGTCGAAAGAGTTTCGCTGCGGCGCGAGCAGTCGTTCGATTTGGTCGACGCTGCCGGAATTAAAACCGCCGAAAAGATTCATCACGGCGGCTTTTACTTCCGCTTCCGCCGCCGGGTCGGCTCCGGCGGGCGATTTCGTGTTAACGATTTTCGGAACGTTCGGCGCGGTTTCATCCATTCCGAGCGGGTCGAGAATATTTGTGAATAAAAGCTCGGCGAAAGACTTGCCCGTCACTTTCTGGATAACTTTGTCGAGTTCCGCAAACCGGTTTCCGTTGTAGCGATAAGCCTCGCCCGGAACGCCTTCCGAAGTGTGCGAGAGCAGATGTCTGACGCGAATGACGCCCTCGCTTTCGAGCGTGACGCCGTATTTCGAGACCGGGTCGTCGAGCTTTATTTTTCCTTCCTGAACAAGCTGCATCACGACGGTCGAAGCGAAAGTCTTGGTCAGCGAAGCCAGATGATAAGCCGTGCGTTCGGTCGCCGGAATTTTATTTTCCAAATCGGCAAAACCGAAGCCTCTCGCCCAGATAACCTTCCGGTCTTTGACGACGGCGGCGGAAAGCGCCGGAATTTTCAGTTCCTGCCGGAGATTTTCGAGCGATGTTTCCAGCCGCGACACACGAGCGGCATCCGCGGAAGCCGAATTGTTTTGTTTGACGGCGCCGGATTTCGAGTCTTGCGCGGGTATCGTTTGAGCAACCAGAGATATAATTAAAATCGAGACTAAAAAAAATCCGCTTTTGAATTTCACCACAATTTCCTCCGCAATTTTAAGCTGTTTATCCAATCTTCCCGGCAGTAAAAGGTCAATCTGACGAAGTATAGAACAGTTTTTGTCGATTACCCTATGATTTTTTGCCGATTACACTATATAAGACGTGAGAATTTCAGTTGTGTTAACCGGATTTTATCGTCGCTTCCGATGGAGCACAGGAAGGCGGCGACCGAGAGCCGAACGCAATCTTATTTCCGGCTCATTCTACCTATTACAAAACTCTTACAATCGAAAGAGGATAAATCTGTTACGCTATTTATAACAGGCTTGAAAAACGTGTTTTGTTTTTCTCCCATAAAGATTTTCATTTCCGTCAAGGGGGTTTCGGTAAAAGTGGAAAAAGTAGCGACAGTCGAACAGAGAAGAAGCGGGAAAGTAAATTGGTGGACGGTTGTGCCCATCGGCGTCTTTCATATTTTAGCAATTTGGGCGTTATTTACGTTTAGCTGGACGAACCTGGCGGTCGCCGCCGCCCTCTGGTGGGTGGCGGGCAGCCTCGGCATCGGGCTCAGCTTTCACCGTCAACTGACGCATCGCGGTTTCGATACGCCGCGCTGGCTCAAACATTTTCTTGCCGTCTGCGGCTCGATGGCTTTGCAGGGCAGCCCGAAAGATTGGGTGACGACGCACCGCATTCATCACGCTTTTTGCGAAACCGACAAAGACCCGCACAGTCCGCGTCACGGAACTTACTGGTCGCACATCGGCTGGGTGACGGTCGGCACTTCGCAGGGAAATCCGGAGGAAGTCGAGCGGCGTTTTATTCCCGATTTGCTGAAAGATAAATTTATCGTCGCGCTCTCGAAATACTGGTATGTGCCGACGATTACGGTCGGCGTGATTCTTGCTCTGACAGGCGGCTGGTCGATGGTTTTGTGGGGCGTTTTTCTGCCGACGGTGTTCGGCTGGCATTTTACGTGGTTCGTCAATTCCATCACGCACATCTGGGGCTCGCGGCGTTTTGAAACGCGCGACGATTCGACCAACAACGGGCTGGTCGCCGCGCTCAGCTTCGGCGAGGGCTGGCACAATAATCATCACGCGCACCCGACTTCCGTCAGGCACGGCTTAACCTGGTATGAATTCGATTTGAACTGGCTGCAAATCAAGGCGCTCGAAAAACTGGGGCTGGCGTGGAATCTGAAAGAGTTTAATCTGAAAGAATACGAGGCGAAAAAGGCTTCGCCCGTCGAAAGCTTTGAACCCGCTGCCGTGCCGACGGAAAAAGGCTTGCAGCAAGCGGCGTAAATAAACGCAAAATTTAAAATGCAAAATGCAAAATGAAAGTCGCAGGTTTTCATTTTGCATTTTGCATTTTACACTTTGCATTGGAATCTACACTTTACATTAAAATATGCGCGTTGCTCGGCGTCGGAAAAGCTCGATTTTCTTTTTGGTTCTCGGCATTTGCCTGGTCGGTTTTGCCGTCGCGCTTTATGTCGGCTGGATTCTGCTGAATTTGCAGCAAATCGCGCTGCTGGTTCTGGGCGTTATCTTTTTTTCGTTAATCATCACGGGCTTAATTCTGAACACTTCGTACCTTATCCGCGAAATCCGGCGCAACGAGCAGCAGGACGCCTTTCTGAATGCCGTCACGCACGAGCTGAAGACGCCGATTGCCTCGCTTCGGCTTTACCTGGAAACCCTGAAGACGCGCGACATCAAGCCCGCCAAACAGCAGGAATTTTACGACGTGATGCTGGCGGACACCGAGCGGCTTCTGAACACGGTCGAGCAGGTCTTGCTGGCGAGCCGCGCCCGCGAGCAGAAGCGGATTTTGAGCGTTTCCCAGATAAATCTGACGCAGCTTCTGCGCGAATGCGTCGAGCGCATCCGGCATCGTTACGATTTGTCGGAAGATATAATCTCGCTTCCCGCCGCCGCTGAAGATAAAATAAAAATTTCCGGCGACCTGGACGAGCTGCAGGCGGTTTTTATGAATCTGCTGGACAATGCCGTCAAGTATTCCCCGCGGGAAAACGGCGTAAAAATCGCGCTGAACGTCAAAAACCTGAACGAAAAATTCGTTATCGTGCGCATCAAGGATTCCGGCATCGGCATTCCGCCCTCGGAACTGAAACGAATTTTCCGCCGCTTTTACCGCGTCCCGAATCGCGCGACGCAGAGAGCCAAAGGAACCGGGTTAGGGCTTTTCATCGTTCGCTCGATTGTCAGTAAACACGGCGGCAAAATCTGGGCGGAAAGCGCCGGTCTGGGCAAAGGCAGCGCATTTATGGTTCAACTGCCGAAAACCGTCAGCGATAACGGCAGCGGCGGCGAGGAAAGCATCGAAGCCGGGGATTGACACGGGATAAACGCGAATTTAACGGGATGAACAGGCTCAATAGAAAATTACAGCGTTATCGGTTTTAAATTGTCCGGACGCTCTTGTCTATCGGGTCGCGCAGCCTGCTTTGAATTTTTCGCTGTGTTCCCTCTCTGTGTCCTCTGCGGCTAAATCTTCTTATTATGAAAATTTTAATTGTCGAAGACGAACAGCATCTGGCGGAAGGCTTGCGCTTTAATCTGGAAGCCGAAAATTTTGAGGTCGAACTGGCTGCGGACGGCGTCGAGGCGCTGCGCCTGGTGGACGAAGAAAACAAACTGTTCGACGCCATTGTGCTGGACGTGATGCTGCCGGAAGTCGACGGTTTTACGGTCGCGCAGACGCTCAGGAAAAAAGAAAATTTCACGCCGATTCTGATGCTGACGGCGCGCAACCGCCCCGAAGACGTGCTGCGCGGATTCGAAGCCGGCGCGGACGATTATCTGCCGAAACCGTTCGAGCTGAAAATTTTTCTGGCGCGTCTGAACGGTCTGCTGCGGCGTCGCGAATGGTTTCGCAGGGAAGAAAAATCGGCGACTGTCGCCGCTGCCGCCGCCGATAACGGTAAATTTGTCATCAAAGGCAAAACGATTGATTTTGAAAGCCTCCAACTGGAAAGCGGCACTGAAACGATTCATTTAACCTTGATGGAAGTCAAACTTTTGCGCTATCTGATTGAAAACGCCGGAAAGCCGGTCTCGCGCAAGACGATTCTCGAAGAAGTCTGGGATTTACGCGAGGATACCGACACGCGCGCCATCGACAATTTCATCGTTCGCCTGCGCCGCTATCTCGAAGACGAGCCGGAAAAACCGAAAATCCTGCAAACCGTCCGCGGCATCGGCTACAGGTTTATAAAAGAGAGTTAGCCGCGAAAAGACACGAAAAAAGCACGAAAGAAAACAAATAAGCCGCGAATTACACAAATAACACGAATTAATTTATTTCTTTTATTCGTGGCGTTCGCGCTTATTCGCGGCTAAATTTTTTCGTGTCTTTTTCGTGTCTTTTCGCAGTTAATTTCTCTCTGCGCAGGATTTTCAGATGCTCGCGCCAGTTTTCGTTTACATCGAAGCGGTAAATCTCGATTTCCGGCGCGATTGCGTGCTCAGCCAGAAATCCTGCGTCCTTGTGATGCGAGAGCGTCGGCGCGGCGAGATAAACCAGCGCGGGCTGGTTCAGGATTTCCGCTTCGCCGAAAATTTTCGCCTTTTCGAGATTTCCGCTTCGCCGCTGCAGCTCGATTTTTCGCCAGTAATCGGCGGCTTGAAGAACGGCGGCGCGGTCGGGCGCGACTTTCAGTTCGATAATGACGAGCCGCCCGTCGCGTCTTAAAGCCAGCAAATCGATATGCTCGCGCTCGGCGCGAAATTGCCCGTAAAGCGGCGATAAAATCAGGTTCGCGTCGAGCAATCTGATGTTTTTTCTCAAAACCGCTTCCAGCCAGCTTTCCGGCGCGCGGGCGTAAAAAGCGTGCTGCCTGTTCGGCGAATCGAAACGCCGGTAAATCCTGAGTTCTTCAATCAATTTCACAAACGCGGCGAAAGTTTTCTCGCTCAAAATCTGCTTTTGTCCTTCCACGCCGAACCAAGCTTTTTCTTCGCCGGAAATTTTCCGGACGCGCGCGAAAGGCAAGCCGAAAAAACGCAGCGTTTCGCCGTTTCGGCTGAAAACCGCGTCGATTTCATCAGGCGCAAGGCGGATGATTTTCCGCGCCGTTTCGCTCAATTCGATGTTTTCAAGCGATTGAATTTTCGCCGCCT